>JBIPMY010000512.1:0-4022 GCA_044376335.1 Bryobacter sp. | reverse complement strand
ACTCCAGTACTTCATCTCGACGCACGGTGCCCGTAAGGGTCTTGCTGACACCGCTCTCAAAACGGCCGACTCTGGCTACCTCACCCGCCGCCTCTGCGACGTGGCTCAGGACGTCATCATCGCCGAACTCGATTGCGGCACTCAGGAAGGCATCTTCGTTGAGCCCATCATCGAAGCCGGTGAAATCATCGAACCGCTCCGCGACCGTATCATTGGCCGCGTAGCGCAAGAAGACGAAATCGACTTCGAAGGCCGCATCATCGTGCATGCCAACGAAGAAATCACCGAAGAGAAGGCTTCCGCCATCCAGGCTGCCGGTATCGAGCGCGTTAAGATCCGCTCGGTGCTCACCTGCGAATCCAAGCGCGGCGTCTGCCAGCTCTGCTACGGTCGTAACCTCGCCACCGGCCGCATGGTCGAACGCGGTGAAGCCGTAGGCATCATCTCCGCTCAGTCCATCGGCGAACCCGGCACGCAGCTCACCATGCGTACCTTCCACGTCGGCGGTACGGCATCGTCCCAGTCCGAGCAGTCCACACAGGACGCCAAGACCGACGGCTTTATCAAGTACGACGGCATCCTCCTCGTCAAGGACAAGGTTGGCAACATGATCTCGATGAACCGCTCCGGTATCGTCGTGATCGTAGACGAAAAGGGCCGCGAAAAAGAACGCTACCCTGTCGTTTACGGTGCCAAGGTTCTTCTCGAAGACGGTGCAGCCGTTAAGCAAAATCAGGTCATCCTCGAGTGGGATCCTTACTCGTTCTCAATCCTTACCGAAGTCTCGGGTACCGTGCACTTCAAGGACATGATCGATCAGGTCACCATCACCGAGCAGGTTGACGAAATCACCGGCATGAGCCAGTTTGTTGTCATCGATTCGACCGACGACAAGCGCGTTCCTGCCCTCGTGATCAAGTACGCTGGCGGCTCCAAGGCCGACGAGCGGCGCTACCTCATGCCGACCCACGCCCACATGCTGGTGCGTGACGGTGAAGAAGTACACGCCGGCGACGTCCTCGCCAAGCTGCCCCGCGCTACCACCAAGACCAAAGACATCACCGGTGGTCTCCCCCGCGTCGTCGAACTCTTCGAAGCCCGCAAGCCCCACGATCCGGCCATCATCGCCGAAATCAACGGTGCCATTCACTTTGGTGAACTGGTTAAGGGTTTCCGCAAGATCTCGATCACGGGCGATGACGGCACTGTCAAGGAATACTCGATTCCTCGCGGCGTGCACATCAACTTCCAGGAAGGCGAGCGCATTAAGGCCGGCGATCCTTTGATGGATGGTCCCCGCAATCCGCACGACATTCTGGCAGTACTCGGCGAAACCGAACTTCAGAAGTACATGGTCAATGAAATCCAGGAAGTCTACCGCCTCCAGGGTGTAAACATCAACGACAAGCACCTCGAAGTTATCGTTCGTCAGATGCTCCGCTGGGTCAAGATCGACGAGATCGGCGACACTGAATTCCTCCCTGAGGAAGTCGTCGACCGCTTCAAGTTCAAGACCGAGAACACACGCGCCATCGAAAGCGGCGGCCGTCCTTCTCGTGGCAATCCAATCCTGCTGGGTATCACCAAGGCGTCGTTGTCGACAGACAGCTTCATCTCGGCAGCCAGCTTCCAGGAAACCACTCGCGTACTCACCGAAGCCGCCATCAACGGCAAGGTCGATTACCTCCGTGGTCTCAAGGAAAACGTCATCATGGGCCGCCTCATCCCGGCCGGCACCGGTCTCGAATACTACCGTCGTTCGAAGATCGCTGGCGAGGATGTAGTCGACACAGTCGAACAGGAACCGGAGAACATCATGGATTCGTTGTCAGCCTATGACGACGACGCCAAGAGCCTCTTCGCCGGCGGCCTCGACGACGACGATCCAATCGGCATGGGCGACGTAGAGTAACTCAAGCCAAAAACCAAAACGAAGGGCCCCGGTCATCCTCAGGATGCCGGGGCCCTTTCGTATGTAAAATAGCTTCTACAAGGAAGACCATATGTGCGACCAGAATCATTTTGATGAAGACCGTAAAGAATTCGAATCCCTAAACCTCGTAACCCGCAAGCAGTTCGGCGTTATGCTGAGCGCGGGGATGTCGATGATCCTGCCTCAGGTGGCGAATGCCGCTGCCGTGGTGGAATCAGAAGTCACGGTGACAACCCCAGACGGTACTGCCGACTGCTACTTTGTCCACCCGGCAACCGGTACTGCCCCTGCGGTGTTGATCTGGCCAGACATCTTCGGCCTTCGCCCTTCTTTCCGGCAAATGGGCAAGCGGCTTGCCGAGTCCGGCTATTCCGTATTGGTAGTGAACCCCTTCTATCGCACTAAGAAAGCTCCCACCGCTGATGCGGGCTCAGCTACCCCGATCCAGCAGGTGATGCCACTGGCGCAGACTCTCAACGAGACAACCCACATGACCGACGCCAAAGCCTTCATCGGCTGGCTCGACAAACAGCCCTCTGTTGCCAGGAACCGCAAGATCGGTACACAGGGCTATTGCATGGGTGGCCCGATTGCCTTCCGTACCTCAGCCGCAATGCCAGACCGCGTCGGGGCAGTTGCCAGCTTCCACGGCGGTGGCCTCGTGCGGGATAACCCGAGCAGCCCACACCTGCAGGCTTCAAAAACCAAGGCGCATTTCCTGGTCGCCATCGCTGCCAATGACGATGCCCGTTCTCCGAACGACAAGACCACACTGAAGGAGACCTTCGAGCAGGCCAAGCTCCCGGCAGAGATCGAAGTCTACACTGGTGCAGCTCACGGATGGTGCCCGCCTGACTCGGGTGTCTATAACGAACCTCAGGCCGAAAAAGCCTGGGCTCGCTTGTTGGCACTTTACGCTAAAGCGCTTGCCTAATGAAGACCTATGCGCCCAAGGGCGTTGACGTATTCGACCGTCACGAACTCGACTCCGAAGTCCTCAAGCAGGAGAAGGCCGAAATCGACCTCCAGCGCGGGGCGAAGGGGATTGCCAGCACCGAGCCAACGGTGGGCATGGCAGTTTCCGGCGGTGGTATACGCAGCGCCACCTTTGGCTTGGGCGTCATGGAAGCTCTCAAAGAGCAAGGTGTACTCAAGAAACTGGACTACCTCTCGACGGTATCCGGCGGCGGTTATGTCGGTAGTTGGTTTACGGCAAACTGCTTAAGAAACGGCGGCTGGGCCTGGAGCGAGCCGGGCCGCTTCTGGGAAACCTCAGTACGTCATCTCAGGCGTTACGCCAACTACCTCTCGCCACAACTCGGCTTCTTCAGCGCCGATAGCTGGTCGATCGCAACGATCTGGCTTCGCAACACAATGCTGATCCAGATCACGATCGTCCTGGCGCTACTCTCCCTTTTTGTATTGCCTCAGATCGGGCTGGATTTCTTCGTGAAATGGCCGGGAGAAGGTGCGCTTCGAGTAGCGACTTTCATCCTCTTCGGGCTCGGTGTTGTTGGTGCCGCAGGAAACCTGCTCGACTTGCATCGACCCGATTCCTGGGTTCTGAAGAGTGAGAACTGGAATGCATCCGCGCTCCTCGGCGGATTGCCTCTTGCAGCGGCTATCTATGGCTACGCCTCCTGGCCGAGAGTGTGGTGGATGGACATATGCATTTCAGCGGCTCTGCTCTCAGGCCTGTTTATGCTTCTGCCAGTAGCTGTAAAGCTCTATGCTCTGGGGCAGCGATTTCGGGGAGTAAAGGAAGACAAGCGTGCAGATCGCATCCGTTATGGTCAGGCACTCACCCAGATACTTCTGGTTGTGCCCATGCTGGCAGCCGCTTACCTTATTGCCTCGGTGATGTCCTTCCAGGCCTATTGGACTTTCGTCGGTGATGGCTATTCGTCGATCCTGCTTGAGGCGCTGGGACATTGGTGGTTGCCCTTTAGCTTCGCGGTGTTCACCTTCCTGATGCTCTCGCTCTGCCTTCTCAAGAAGGGTTCGGGCTGGAAGGGACTCTGGGCTCTAGGGATGAGTGTTGTGGGCGCATCTACTGTTCTCTACTTGTTGCTGTGCGCAATCATCCTCA
>JBIPMY010000152.1:0-13044 GCA_044376335.1 Bryobacter sp. | reverse complement strand
TTGAGCTTTTTCCACTCTCTGGTTTTGCTCAAGCGCCCATTGGTTCTTGGCTTCCATCTCCAGCTTGAGTGCACGAAACTGATCTACCAGCGTTTTGTGTTCTGCTTTTGATGCTTCAAGCCATTCGTTTTTTGTAGCCAGCTCGCCTTCGAGCCGCTGTATGTGATGTTCACGCTCACGCAGTACGTTTGCTGCGGTCGGTACATAAACAAAAGACGGCGCTCCCGTCATTGGTTTCGCCGCACATACTGCCAAAAAGAAGTGAGCTTCTTCAGGGTCGGGCTTGCCGGCCTCGAGGCGCAACTCTGTCCCTACAGCTCCTTCGAGCGGCAGGAAAACCAGGCCGCTTGCATGGTTTTGCACAAAGAAGGTTTGGTGCTCAAAGAATTCACCCAGCACTTCGCGAAACTCTTCATACGTAAACTCATGCTCATGAAAAGGGTTTGGCCCATCCAGCTTGCGACTCTCGGCATAGAACTTGATGTTGGGCGTTGAGATCACCAATTGCCCGCCAGGCGCCAGCACACGCCGGGCTTCTGCCAGTAGCGTGCGATATTCACTCAGGTGTTCGATTACCTCAAAGCACACACCCAGTTGAAAGCTCCCATCGGCAAACGGCAAAGCTTCGAGACTCGCAACCTGAAACTGTAGATTCGCCGCCGTGTACTGCACCTTCGCCTCAGCAACGGCTTCTTCCGAGACATCGACACCCACCACGCTTTCGGCTTTTTTTGCCAGCTCTGCCGACCCGTACCCACTCCCGCAACCAAGATCAATCACCTTCTTGAAACGGCATAGCCGCGAGGCAAACAGATACCGCGACAGATGCTCGTTCCAAAGGTCTACATCCACTTTGCCTGGAATCACTCTCTCGCCGCTAAACTCAGCCATGTTTCACCTTCGCATTCACTTCCACCCGGCACGGCAGATGCAGGTATCCATACACTTGTCCTTCACCATGGCCCATCTGCAACACCAGCGCGTTGTCGATCCAGTCGCAGTGTTTGTAGTTCACCAGGCCCCCATCGGCGATCGCCGGTGAGAACGAAAAGTGCGATGGGTAAAGTTCCGGTATCTCAAGATGAAAGTCCACGGTTACCGTATCGCCCGGTGCCATGGGTGGCAGCTCGTGCCCTTCTCGAATCGTATTGGATCCTGCAAAGTCGATACCCATATGGTTGCGCATCATGAAGCCGATATTGGGCAAAGCAATCCAGTCTTTAGCTCTGGCACTGATCCTCACCACAAACTTCGAATTTGGTTCCAGCATTCCGGCAATCTGCCCTTGTTCGTCGAGCACTGTGATGCCAAGAATTTCTGCTCGTCCATCACCGTGTCGGTGGTCTACGTTTGGGATTGACGTTACCAGCTCTGGCGCCTGTCCCGCGCTCTTGGCTTCCACCAATCGATGCTCTGCCTGGTGCTCTACAAAGTTAGAATCCTTAGCCGTCATCTCGGCCAGGTATTTTGCCACCACGATATCGGTTGCACCAATCTCTCGCACCCGCCCGTGGTCGAGCCACAACACACGATCGCCTATCGCTTTTACGTCGCCCGTCGAGTGGCTCACAAAAAGAATCGTGACGCCCTTTTGCCTCAGCTCATGCACTTTTCGCAGACAGCGCTGCCTGAAGTAAACATCACCAACAGCAAGCGCCTCGTCCACCAGCAGAATCTCCGGGTCTACATGGATTGCAACAGAAAACGCGAGGCGCACGGCCATCCCACTCGAATACGTTTTTACCGGCTGATCGAGAAAGTCACCAATCTCGGCAAACTCTTCGATGCTCTGAAAGCGCTTCTCAGTTTCCGCTCGCGACAAGCCCAGAATCGCCGCATTCAGATAAACGTTGTCACGGCCGCTGAACTCCGGGTTGAAGCCAGAGCCCAACTCAAGCAAGGCTGCCACTCGTCCCTGAACTTTTGCTACACCCTCAGTGGGCTGCAAAATTCCAGCAATGATCTGCAGCATCGTGCTCTTGCCCGACCCGTTTTCACCGATGATGCAAAACGTCTCGCCTGCCGTGATCGAGAAGCTCACATTGTCGAGAGCCTTGAAATCACGGTGCTTTTTTAGACGGTTGAGTGTGATCAATTCCTTGAGACGGTCTGACGGAGCATCGTAAATTGCATAGCTCTTTGACACGTTCTCAAACGAGATGACAGGTTCTTTGACTGTTGCGCCCACTTTTTTTCTGCTTAAGCTATTCTCTTCTTGTTTGACAAGCATGCCGCTTCGCCTCTAGCCTGAAAGAGTGGCATTTGTTGTGCCACATTCGCCGGCGTAGCTCAGAGGTAGAGCGAGGGTCTCATAATCCCTAGGTCGGAGGTTCGAGTCCTCCCGCCGGCACCACCCACCTTCCTTCTTAATTCTCCCCCACCAGCATCCCGTATAGCCGCTGCAATTCATCCTGCGAATAGTATTCAATCTCAATCCGCCCACGCTTTTCGTTTTTCGCGTTGATATTGACGCGCGTACCCAGCACGCGGCGTAACTCTTCTTCGGCCGCTTTGACATTGGGATCCATGGGTAAAGATTGAGCTTCTTTAATCTCTCGTGGCTCGGTCATGCTCTGCACCAGTTTTTCGGTAGCGCGCACGGACAAACCCTGGCTCACGATTTTTTCGGCTACGCTGCGTTGCAACTCTTCTGTCGGCAGGGCGAGAATTGTGCGGGCGTGGCCCATTGTCAGGCGTCCGTCACCCAACATTCCCTGCAGGTCTTCCGGTAAACGTAAGAGCCGTAAGAAGTTAGTGATCGTAGTTCGGTCTTTACCCGTCCTCCGGCCGATCTCTTCATGGGTGAGATTCAGCTCGCGGCTTAACCGGTCAAAGGCCACTGCAGTTTCGATCGCATTGAGATCGTCGCGCTGGATGTTTTCGATCAGTGCGAGCGTAAGCACGTTCTCGTCGGCAATATCCTGAATCACCACCGGTACAGTGGCAAGGCCGGCGATCTTGGCTGCGCGCCATCGGCGCTCGCCAGCCACGATCTCAAACACTTCACCCTGCCGCCTTACCAGCAGCGGCTGGATGATGCCATTCACCTTGATGCTCTCGGCCAGCTCGTGCAGGCGGTCCTGTTGAAAGACAGTGCGCGGCTGGCGGGGATTGGCAAGAATTGCCTCGATCGCCATCTGAGTCAGACCCGCTCCACTTTCAGACGCTGCTGGTGCCACCGCCGCCACAGGTGCAGGCGCGTTGCCGCTGGGCCGGCTCGGCAATAGTGCGGAAAGCCCCTTACCCAATACTCGTCGTGGATCTTGCTGCTTGCTCATTGGCGATGATCTCCTTTGCTAACTTGATATAGCTCTCTGCGCCTTTCGACCGTACGTCGTACGAGATCACTGGCTTGCCAAAGCTGGGGGCCTCAGCCAAACGGATGCTGCGGGGGATGACGGTTTCAAAAACCTGCTTGCCGAAGAACTCGCGCAAGTCATTGGCCACCTGGCGGGTGAGGTTGGTGCGGTCATCGTACATCGTGAGCAGAACGCCCTCGATTGGCAACTCATGCTGAAAGGCTTCCCGAATCCTCTGTACGGTGTCGATCAACTGCGAAACTCCTTCGAGGGCGAAGAACTCACACTGAATCGGCACAATGATCGAATCCGCGGCCACCAGGCCATTCAGATTCAGCAAGTCGAGCGCAGGGGGGCAATCGATCAGGATGTAGTCGTACTGGCTGCGCACGGCATGCAATGCATCACGCAATCGAAATTCTCTTTCCGGCACATCCACTAAATCTATGTTTGCGGCCACAAGATTTTTATCTGCCGGTATCAAAAAGAGGCCGTCGAAGTCAGTTGCTACGGTGGCTTCAGAAGCTGTACAGCCTCCGGTAAGCACGTCATAACAGGAGTGTGCCAGAGCATCTTTTGAAACCCCTACCCCACTGGTAGAGTTGCCTTGGGGGTCGCCGTCAACTAATAGTACCTTGAGCTCACCAAGGGCCATAGAGGCCGCCAGATTGATCGCGGTTGTAGTTTTCCCGACGCCACCCTTTTGGTTGGTGATCGCGATGATTTTTCCCACGCGCTTATATTAGCACCCTCGCCAAGCCCTGGTGTGCCACGTGGAACATCAGGCGGGCGCCTCATTCGCCCCGCCTTGCAGAAACTTTCGGACGGATAATCTCACCATCCAAAATGTTCCACGTGAAACGATTCACTCACAAAGCTAGGTTCTGGCCTGACGACATCTTCCATTTGGCTTTCGATTCAAGCCGCACATTTGAGGAACGGGCAGCTGTTCCACGTGGAACTTTGTCCAACTGATAATTTGGAGACTAGAGCAAACATAAATGCCCTCGAAGAGCCAGGTTTCTGTCCGAGTTCAATCGAATCCAGCTCAGAGACTCTCGTCCCTCAGAATGTTCCACGTGAAACACGTCTTGCTAGGCAGATGAAATCCAGCGTGGGTCGAATGGAAACGCCCACCTTCGATTCGCCGAAATTCTGATGTTTCACGTGGAACCATCTCGAATGGACGTTTTGCACCCCAGAACTAACAAAAATGGCCCCGAAGGGCCATGTTGCTGTCTAATTTGTATCGAATCTCGCTCAGAGACTCTCGCTGTTCAGATTGTTCCACGTGAAACACGTCTTGCCAGACAAAAGAAATCCAACGTGGGTTGAATGGAAACGCCTACCTTCGATTCGCAGATATTCTGGTGTTTCACGTGGAACCATCTCAAATGGACGTTTTGGGCCCCAGAACAAACAAAAATGGCCCCGAAGGGCCATATTGCTATCCAATTTCTATCGAATCGAGTGTTCCACGTGGAACAGACGGTTATTGCGCGGAACGGGGCATGCTCAGGTAAAC
The DNA here is from genome assembly GCA_044376335.1 of Bryobacter sp. Taxonomy (GTDB): domain Bacteria; phylum Acidobacteriota; class Terriglobia; order Bryobacterales; family Bryobacteraceae; genus Bryobacter. Next base: position 8,220 of record JBIPMY010000152.1, on the reverse strand, counting down.
ATCCAGAATCGCCACCGCCGCAGGAGTTACCCCGGGAATTCGTCCCGCATGGCCCAAGGTTTCCGGCCGAACCCGGTTCAACTTTGCCTGTACCTCATTCGATAACCCAGGCACCGATCCAAAGTCGAAGTCAGCCGGAATCTTGCGCGCTTCCCCCTCTCGCAGTCGATCCACCTGCCTCTGCTGCTGCGAAAGGTAGCCCTCATACTTCAATTCGGTCTCCACCGTTGTCAAAAGGCCAAATTTGAGCGGAGCCCCAACTTGCTCCTCCAGGTATCCCTGAATCTGCGCAATCGACGCCTCCGGCCGCCGCAACCAGTGCGCCAGGATCGGACGATCGTCAAAGTGAAGTTCCAAACCCGCAATCCGCCCCGGAGCCACCCGCTTCTCCTGCAAAACCGTCTGCAACCGCGCCTTCAGCTCTAACTTCTCAGCAAAGCGCCGCCGCCGCTCCCCACAGGCCAAGCCAATCTTCTCGGCAATTGGCGTCAGCCGCTCATCCGCATTGTCGATCCGAAGATTCAGCCGAAACTCCGCCCGCGAGGTAAACATCCGGTACGGCTCGTCCGCACCCTTACTCACCAGATCATCCACCAGGATTCCGCCGTACGCCTCGTTCCTGGCCAGAACAACTTCTCCATTGCCCGAAACCTTGAGCGCCGCATTCAAACCAGCAAGCAACCCTTGAATCGCCGCCTCTTCGTAGCCGCTGGTGCCATTGATCTGTCCAGCCAGAAACAATCCCGGATATCGCTTCACTTCCAGCCGATGATCCAGCTCCCGAGGGTCAATCGCGTCGTATTCGATCGCGTAGCCAGGGCGAATCATCTCTGAATCCTCAAGCCCCTCGATCGAAGCAATCATCGCCGCCTGTACATCAATCGGCATGCTCGTCGACATGCCATTTACGTAGACCTCGTTCGTGTCGAGACCCTCCGGCTCAAGAAAAAGCTGATGCCGCATCCGATCCGGGAATTTCACGATCTTGTCCTCTATACTAGGGCAATATCTGGGGCCGACCCCTTCAATCTGTCCACTATATAGGGGGCTGCGTGGAATCGCCTCCGACAACACCGCATGAGTCTTCTCATTCGTGTACGCCAGGAAGCATTGAATCTGCTTTTGGGTGATCTTGTCTGTCAGAAAACTAAACGGAGTCGGCACTTCGTCCCCGTACTGCCGCTCAAATCGGTTCCAGTCAATCGTCCTTCCATCGAGCCGCGGCGGTGTCCCTGTCTTCAGACGGGTCCATTGCAAACCAAGCCCGCGCAACTGCTCCGCCAGCAGGTTGCTCGGTGCCTCGCCATTTCGGCCGCAATTGTAGGTTGTCTCACCCACATGAGCCACGCCCTTCAAAAACGTGCCCGTCGTAACAATCACTGCACCAGCCAAAAGATCTCGGCCGTCTGCAAGACGAACACCGTTCACCTTGCTGCCGCCCTCAATCACAAACGAAGCCACTTCCGCCTGCAGGATACGCAAGTTGGCTTCCTGCTCAAGAACCTCTTTCATCCGGGTTCGATACAGCTTCTTGTCGCACTGCGCCCGCGGGCTCCAGACGGCAGGGCCGCGGCTCGTATTCAGAAGTCGAAATTGAATTCCAACCGAGTCGGTCACTTCTCCCATCACCCCGCCAAGGGCGTCGATCTCTCGAACCAGATGTCCTTTGGCAATGCCGCCAATGGCCGGGTTGCACGACATTTGTGCGATCAGATCAATGTTCATCGTGATCATTGCGGTCTTCAGGCCAAGGCGCGCACAAGCCCGCGCCGCTTCACATCCGGCGTGGCCCGCGCCAACGACAATTACGTCATATCGACTTTGCTTCATCGGAAACTGCATTTTGGGTGGTCTTCAGCCTATTCTAGCTTTTGGAGGCATTTTCTCTTTGAACATCTTGATTGTCGGATCCGGCGGCCGCGAACACGCCATTGCCTGGCGTTGTGCCCAGGAAGGTCACAAGGTCTATTGCACACCCGGAAACCCCGGCATCGCTCAGGTTGCCGAATGCATCCCGCTTGCAGAACAAACGCCCGAGCTCTTCCTCCAGGTGGCCAATCTCATCAACGCCGAACTTACCATCGTCGGCCCTGAAGCTCCTTTAGTAGCTGGCATCGTCGATCACTTCGAAGCCCATGGCCGCCGCGTCTTCGGCCCCACTGCCAAAGCTGCCCAGCTCGAAGGTAGCAAAGCGTTCTCCAAAGAATTCATGGCCCGCCACGGAATCCCCACTGCGCGCTTCCAAACCTTCGATTCACTCGACGAAGCCAAAGCCGCTCTTGCCTGCTTCGAATACCCGGTTGTTCTCAAAGCCGATGGCCTCGCTGCCGGTAAGGGTGTTGTCATCGCCAAGTCCAAGGCCGAGGCAACACAGGCTCTCGAAGATCTTTTCTCGGGTGCACTCGTCGGTGCTGCCGGCTCACGCGTTCTGATTGAAGATTTCTGGCGCGGCGAAGAAGTCAGCTTTATCGCCATCTGCGATCACGACACAGCAATCCCTCTTCCTCCCACTCAAGACCACAAAAACATTTTCGATAACGATCAGGGCCCCAACACCGGCGGCATGGGCGCATACTGCGACGATCGAATTCTCACCGCCGAGCAGAAGGCCCACATCCTCGAAAACATCATCCTCAAGACTCTCCGGGGTATGGCCAGCGAAGGTGCTCCTTTCCGTGGCTTCCTCTACGCCGGTCTTATGATGACGGCCGATGGTGCCAAGGTTCTCGAATACAACGTCCGGCTTGGCGATCCTGAAACCCAGGCGCTTCTTTATCGCATCGAAGGAGGCTTCGTGCAAACGATTCTGGCCGCCACCGAAGGCCGTCTCCCATCGGCAAAACTGCAGTTGAGCGAAGGCGCAACCGCCTGCGTCGTAATGGCAGCCCACGGCTATCCCGCTAAGGTCCGCACCGGAGACAAGATCGAAGGCGTAGAAAAGGCGAAGAGTGCCACAGTCTTCCAGGCCGGAACCCGTTTAGACAAAGGCACTCTCGTTACTGCGGGTGGCCGTGTTCTGGGCATTACTGCCTCTGGCCACGATTTGAAAACAGCCCTCAATCACGCCTACGCCGCACTCGAAAACATCAGCTTCGATGGCATGCAGTTCCGCAAGGATATTGGACAAAAGGGACTAAAACGCTACACTGTTTAACAAGTGGGGACGTAGCTCAGCTGGATAGAGCGTCCGCCTCCTAAGCGGAAGGTCGGCAGTTCGAATCTGCCCGTTCCCACCACTTATCGCTTCTTGTAAACCACGGGCCGCTCAGGATCAAACTTCTTCATCTGAAGAGAATTTGCCCCAATCTCCAGACGATCTCCCTCGAATCGCATCTCCATGATGCCCTTGCCATCGATGTCGAAGACAAAGTCATTCTTGTCGGCAGCCAGTGCAATCGGGTCGCACTCAAAGCCATAAGTCCTCACGGCCAGGCTCACATCCTTCCAGCCCTTCTCTACTTCCACCCAGGCTACGCCCTCGCTATCGGTGCGAGCAATCTTTAAACCAGACGCAGTATCCACAGCAATGTCGATATTGGCCACACCATGTCCGTTCGCGCCCATCACCGTGATCTTCAGTCCCGGAAACGCTCCCTTAACGCTCTTCTTGAGCGTGAAGCCTTTGGTGGGAGGGGCATCGCTGTGCAGCTCAACCGTGCTCCCGTTCAACTTCCACTTACCGCCTCCCCAGAAATCAGCAGCACCGTAAATGAAGACAAATTCAAAACGACCGTCAGCTTTCAAAATCAAGTCCGAAGCCGCCTCGCGCATGCCATTCATCACATAGTGCCCGGCCACTGTCTCAGCCGAAGCAAGCGTACCCAAACTCATCATTGCGATCACCATCCATTTCATTCGAAGTCTCCTACGGCAAGACAAGCGGCAAACGGATAGTGAATCGATCAAGCCCTATTTCATGCCTTTACGGTAAACCAGCTCAAAGCCCGGCTTACTACCAAAGCTCACTGAGCTGGAACTACTCGACAAAGCCGGGGTCGCAGAAGACCCGGGCACAGGCACTTTGGGTTTTGCCAATTCCGCAGACGGGTCTTCACGCTTCACTGTGCTTGTTTTGGTTACCGGGCGGCCCCCCGATGGTCTTGCTTCCAGCCTTTCGATATCAGCTTTTGCCACAGCTTTTTGCTCATTCTTGAGTGCCAGAACAATTCGCTCGTCATCGGCCTCGTCGATTTTCCCAACCAACGGTTCTTTCGCTCCTGCCTGAAAAACCCTAATTTCGGTACCGCTCTTCAGAGCTTTTACCTTAGACCAGGTGTCCTCAGCTGAGACACTGGACAAAATCAGCAAGAAACCAGCCAGTATTGCTTTCATAAGCACATCATAGCTCTGACAGCGAGTCTTGGCATCCCCCTACCAATGGCGCAAACTTAGGTACCAAACTGAAGACTAAATGCCTAAACGCAAGTGCTTAGTAGGTATATTTCCCTGTTGTATCTAAAACTCCCCTACGCCTACCATCACCTACAAGCGTTATGGTACGAAAATACTGGCATCAAACACCGCTCCTGATTCTCGCGCTCGCTCTGCCCATCGCCGCGCAAACCGTCACAATCTCACCCACCACGGCTACCGTCAATCTTGACGCTACTCGTCAATTCACAAGATCCGTCACCGGCAATGCCAACACCAATGTCACTTGGGCAGTTAATGGCGTCACCGGAGGCAACAGCACGGTTGGTACGATTTCGACCTCGGGTCTCTACACGCCGCCTGCCACTCTGCCACCCAATCCCGGAAGCATCAAAGTTCGGGCAATCAGTGTCGTCAATACGGCGAGATTCGCCGAAGCCAATGTCAGCCTGCAAAATCCAACTCCCACCATCACTACTGTCGAGCCAACAGACCTCAACATCGGCAACACAACCCTGATCGTTAAAGGTACCAAGTATTTCAATGGTGCAACGATCTTGTTGCAAAACGCAGCTGTTGCCACCCAGTTCATCAGCGCTACAGAACTGAGGGCGTCAGTAAGTCTTCCGAATGCCCAGCAGTACTGCGTCATCGTCAGGAACCCTGCTCCAACTGCTCCAAACTCAGCACAAAAGTGCTTCACGGTACGAGCTGCGATCACAGTCAGCACTTCTCCCACAACAGCAACTGTTCGCGGAGGTGCCACACGCCTCTTCACAGCAACGGTTAGAAACACCAACACTACCGGAGTTCAGTGGATGGTTAATGGAGTTGTTGGCGGCAGCGCCACCACTGGCACAATTGGCACCGACGGCACCTTCACCGCACCACTCAACATTGCGGCTGTCAACGGATCTGTCAAGGTTGGCGCACGCAGCATAAAGAACAACGCTGCCTTTGGCGAATCCACCGTTACTCTTCAAAACCCGGTGCCCACCATTTCCTCGGTTAACCCCACCGCAATTCCTCTTGGCAATGCCAACTTTGTGATCAATGGAAATGGCTTTGCACCCGGTGCCACCGTGAATGTTGGAGGCGTGGCAATGACTGCCACCGTCAACTCACTCACTCGAATCTCCGTATCCGGCGTGACAAAAGCAACCCCTGGCGGAATCACAGCGATCACTGTCTCTAACCCCGCGCCCGGGCCCACCACCTCCGCGCCTCTCATCGCAAACATCACACCGGCCAATCCGAAGGTCTCCTACCTCGCCGCAAAACGCTTCCTGGAGCAAGCCACCTGGGGCGCATCGCCCACCGAAATTTTTCGTGTCATGCAGCTTGGTTTCGAAGACTGGCTCACCGAACAAAAGAACCTCACCAACTCAAACTACTCAATGCCCACCCCCAACGGTGACATCCCGGTTTCTGACATGCAGGCCGAGTTCTTCAGCAACGCAATGAATGCCCCAGATCAACTCCGCCAGCGCGTCGCCTTCTCGCTGCACAAGATCATGGTGGTTTCGGCTGTAGAAATCGAAGATACACATTACCTGGTGCCCTATCACCGGGTACTGCTTAAAAATTCACTCGGCAATCTCAAAACCCTTCTCAAAGAAATGACTCTCGATGTAGCCATGGGCGAATACCTCGATATGGTCAACAACAACAAGGCCGACCCGGCCAAGGGTCTTGAGCCCAATGAAAATTATGCCCGCGAGGTAATGCAGCTTTTCACTCTCGGCACTACATTCCTTCGGGCAGATGGCTCACCTCTAAGGGATCCCAACGGCATCCCCTATCCCGCCTACACCGAGGACGACGTATTACAACTATCAAAAGTATTTACTGGATGGACCTATCCTCCAGGAAAAGGCACTGGTGCCAACAACCAGAACAAGCGCAACTATGGCGCACCCATGGTGGCGGTTGAATCCAACCATGACACAGGGGCTAAACGTGTCCTGGGCCGTAACATTGCCCCAGGCCAAACGACAATGATGGATCTTGATTCTGCGCTTCAGATCCTCTTCGAGCATCCCAATATTGCCCCATTCTACTCACTCCGCCTGATCCAGAGCCACGTTACCTCCAACCCCTCTGCGGCCTATCTGATGCGAGTAAATGCAGCATTCAACAACAATGGTCAGGGTGTACGAGGCGACCTCTTTGCAGTCATGCGCGCAATCCTTCTCGACCCGGAAGCCCGCGCTGGCGACAACCCTTCCACACCCAATCCTTTCGCTGCCTTCGCTGGCCACTTGCGAGAGCCCATCCTTGCATTCCTCCATGTTCTCAAAGGGCTCGAAGGCACTATCGTCCTTGATAATCCTGTCCAGGCTGACATCGAACGTATGGGGCAGAAGCTCTTCTACCCCGGCAGCGTCTTCAGCTACTTCTCGCCCTTGACGCGGGCTCCTGGCAACCCAGGTCTCTATGGGCCTGAATACCAGGGCTTCACACCAGTCACTGCCCTCGAACGTGTCAACTACATCGACTATCTATTGAAGCTCGACGCGAACGCCGAAGCAAAGCCGAACGCTGCGCCCTATATCGCTCTTGCTGGCGACGTAGAAGCGCTCATCGCCGCAATCGATGCTCATTTCCTCAACGGCACCATGCCAGACCTTCTCAAGCAAGGAATTCGCGACACCCTCGCTACCACCACAGATCCAACACGGCGCGCCAGACTGGCACTCTATCTGGCGCTATCTTCTGCCCACTATCAAATTCAGAAATAGCCCAACAAAAGAAAGAGATCCTATCCATGTCCATTTTTAAACTCAACATCAGCCGCCGCGCATTGCTGCGAAAATCGATCGCCACCGCCAGTCTGGGCTACTTTGGAGTTCTTGATGCTCTGGCTCAGGCCGGAGACTACAAGGCCCTCGTCTGCGTCTTCCTCTTCGGTGGCAACGACGCCAACAACATGATTGTTCCCATGGGCGTCAAGTACAACGACTATTCCAAAGTCCGCGGCCCCGCAACGGGCCTTGCTCAAAACGTCCTGCTTCCGATCATGGATCGGGGCGAAGCCTACGGCTTCCACCCGCAGCTACCCCGTATCCAGCAGCTCTACAATCAGGGCAAGGCAGCTGCCATGCTCAACGTGGGTCCGCTCATACGCCCCATCACCAAAACCCAATATCGCCAGAATCAGGCAGTTCCTTCCAATCTCTACTCACACTCTGATCAGCAACAGGCCTGGCAACAAGCCTCCACCAGCGGTGTGCGCAGTGGTTGGGGTGGCCGCACAGCCGATGCCATGCAACCATCCAACACGGGCTCTCTCCTCCCCATGTCGGTCTCAACATCCGGTGGTGCTCTCTACACCATCGGTCAGGTAACAGGCCCTGCCATCATTAACGGTGGCAACGGCCTCGGCCTGAGTGGCTCAGACGGCTCAGCTACAGCCAATGCCCGCGATGCAGCATTCCAACAGGTGATCAACTTCCAGTCTGGCCTTACACTTGTTCAGGCTGCCAACAGAACTATCAACAACGGCATGCAGGTTGGCAAGGTACTCAACAGTGTTCTAACTGGCCCAAGCGGAATCACCACCGTTTTCCCGCAAAACGGCCTTGGGAACCAACTCGCTCAGGTCGCCCGCATCATTCGCTCCCGCCAGACCCTTGGTGTTAGCCGGCAGATCTTCTTTGTCTCTACAGGTGGCTATGACAATCATGACGGTCTCCTCGCCGCACACCAGGGCCTGCTTACAGCTCTCAATGCTGCTCTTTCCGCCTTCTACGACGCCACCATCGAACTCGGTATGGAAAACGCTGTCACCACCTTTACCGAATCCGATTTCAACCGCACCTTCGGCCCCAACGGCAACAACGGTACAGA
>JBIPMY010000151.1:0-13055 GCA_044376335.1 Bryobacter sp. | reverse complement strand
CTCAACATCGTCTACGCCGGCTCCTACGGTGGCCTCCTCACCCGGTACAACCACCTCACCGGACAAACCCGCGGCGTCAACGTCTGGCCAGACAACCCCATGGGCGGCGGCGCTGAAGGCATGAAATTCCGCTTCCAGTGGAACTTCCCCCTCCTCTTCTCACCCCACGATCCCAAGGTCCTTTACTCCGGTGCCAATCAGCTCTTCCGCTCCACCACCGAGGGCCAGAGTTGGGAATCGATCAGCCCCGATCTCACCCGCGACGACAAGTCCAAGCAAGGCCCCACCGGAGGCCTCATCACCAAAGACAACACCAGCGTCGAATACTATTCCACGATCTTCACCGTCGACGAATCCAAACTCACCAAGGGCCTGATCTGGACCGGTAGCGACGACGGCCTCGTCTACCTCACCCGCGATGGCGGCAAGACCTGGACCAACACCACACCCAAAGACATAATGCCCGAGTGGATCCAGATCAACTCGATCGAAGCCTCCCCGCACGATCCAGCCAAAGCCTTCTTCGCCGGCACTATGTACAAGAGCGATGACTTCCGCCCCTATCTCTACCGCACCAACGACTACGGCAAGACCTGGAAGAAGATCGTCAACGGCATCGACTCAGCCGCCTTCACGCGCGTAATCCGCGAAGACCCCAACCGTAAAGGCCTTCTCGTCGCCGGAACAGAAACCGGCCTTTATGTTTCATTCGACGATGGCGACAACTGGAAGCCCTTCCAGCTCAATCTCCCCGTTGTACCCATCACCGATCTCGCCTTCCACAAGCGCGAAAAAGATCTCGTCATCGCAACCCAAGGCCGCTCCTTCTGGGTCTTCGATGAACTTCCGCTCCTCTACCAGATGACCTCAGGCCTCCCCACCGAAGACCTCTACGTCTACGCCCCAAAACCCAACTACCGCTACGCCGGCAGCAGCCCCAACCTCGAAGGCCTCCGCGCCCCCACCGGCGGCCAGAACCCGCCCGAAGGCATCACCATTCCCTACCGGCTTAAAGCCAAAACCGATGTCTCCATCGAAATCCTCGACGCAAGCGGCAAGCTGGTCCAGAAATACACAACCGCACCGGGCGAAGCAGGCCTCAACCGCTTCGTCTGGGATCTCCGTTATCCAGACTCAACCAGCTTCCCCGGTATGATCTATTGGGCCGCCAACTCCAGAGGCCCACGCGCCGTTCCCGGCAAATACACCGCCCGCGTCACAGCCGGCGGCAAAACCCAATCACAACCCTTTGAACTCCTCCGCGACCCACGCATGGAAAGCACCATTGCCGACTTGCAAAAGCAGCTCGACCTCTCCCTGCAACTCCGCGACAAAATCACCCAGGCCAACGACGCTGTAATTCAAATCCGCGACGCACGCAAGCAGGTTGACGACCTCGTCGCCAAAGCCGCAAAGCTCCCCTCAGCCAAAGCCGCCGTCGAAGCAGGAAAGAAGCTCAGCGCAAGCCTCCTCGAAGTCGAGCAGGAACTCTACCAGGTCAAGAATCGCAGCAACCAGGATCCCCTCAATTACCCCATCAAGCTGAACAACAAACTGGCCGCACTCCTCGGCACAGTTCAAAATTCAGACACAGCACCCACCGCACAATCCAACCAGGTCTTTGAGGACCTCGCCACAAAAACCAACTCGCAACTCCGCAAACTCGAAGGTCTCCTCAAGACAGACTTGGTCACCTTCAACAAAACAGTTCGCGACGCCGACGTTCCAGCAGTGATTCTAAAGTAAGGCCACACGGGCCTTAAACTAGCGTGCTCAGGTAAAGCCGCCGCGAGGGCCACAGCCTCCGGCCATCGCATTGCCAGAGCCACCGCTCACGCTCATGCAGCAAACAGACAATTCCTTCTTTGCCACAACGCTTCCGCAACGGGGGCAATCGGTCGGCGCTTCTGCTTCGCGCATCGGGCGAATCTTCTCAAACGCGCTGCCGCACTCTTTGCAGCGGTACTCATAAATAGGCATATATTTCTATTTTAGCGTTTGAATCTTCAAGTTGCGAAACTCCACCACCCCATCGTGAATCTGCAACGCAATCGGCGACCGCCGCACCGCCTGCTTCCGCAACATCACTTTGGACTGCCGCGTACTCAACGCAAACGACTTCTCCGCCGCCTCGCTATCCAAATCCACATCCACCACCTTCACACCGTCCAGCCAATGCTCCACATGCAAACCCCGCGCCACAATCCGCGATTGATGCCATACCTTGGCCACAGCCGGCCCCTTCTTCGCAGGCGCAACATAGTCATAAAGCGCACCAGCCGAATGCCGCACCGTCGACAACGCATCAGGGTTCGTCACATCATCAGTGATCTGATACTCAAGCCCGGTGGGCTCAATGCGGCGGGTCGATTCCCCATAGCTCTGTATCCTGTACTTCACCCCGGAATTCGCCCCCGCCTCAGCCCGCCACTCAAACGTAAAATCAAAATCCTCAAAAGACTCTTTGGTCAGCAGGTAAACTTCCTTCCCCTGCCCCGGCGTCGTAACAAGCATGCCGTCACGGGCCACCCAGGACGGCACAGGCGGCGCCTCTTCACGGCTCCACATCCAGCCGTCCAAAGACTTGCCATCAAACAGATCACGCGATCCACCCTGAGCCATCAGCGCAGCCAAAATAAAAATAGAGGTCGTCATCATAGAGCATTCAATAGCCTACCAGCGGCGTCTTCTTCAACCAGCGGTTACTCCGCAACTGATCGAGTGTAAAGGCAGCCGCATCAGCCCGCGAGATCGAAGAAATCGTCACCCCCTCCAACTGATCCAGCGCCCGTAGCCGCCCACCCAGGGGCCCATTGGTAAACGAAGCCGGCCGCACCACCACCCAGTCCAACTTACTTTCACCAATCAACTTCTCCTGCAAATCCTTATCCGCATAAATTCCTTTGGTAAACAGCGGATAAATAAGCCAGTCGTAAAGCCATCCGCCATGCCCCTTGCTATCCCCAGCCCCAATGCCGGTAATCGCAACCAGCCGCCGCACTCCCGCCTTCTCCATCGCCCCAATGAGAATCCGGGTACTATCGGAAAAGAAACCCGCCTGACGCGAGCCCAACGCATAAATCACTGCATCACACCCCACCAGCGCTTGCTCAACAGAAGCCTCATCCAGAGCATTCCCCATCACAACCTCAAGACCGGGATGCTTCCCCTTGAGCCTTTCAGCATCCCGCACCAGCACACGCATCCTAAGGCCAAGCTCTAGCCCTTGAGACAAGATCAGACCTCCAACGCTACCAGTCGCACCGAATAGCAGGATCTTCATACAACCTCTTCTCAACTCCACTCTACACCCTAATTGTTATACTTTGCCCATCATGAAGAACTTACTTCTGTCAACACTTCTGATTGTCACAATGGCCCTTCCGGCCTTAAGTCAAATGACTAGCCAACAAAGAGAATTCGACTTTGACGTGCTGGCCTCGCTCTACGCCAAGCGATACGGCCCGGCCAACTGGAAACTCCAGGCCTTGGGCGTCAACATCTTCGACCTGCGAGCGTGGAAAGCAAGAGTACGCGCCGCAAAATCAGACCTCGAGTACTACGAAATCGCATCCGAATATGTAGCCTCATTTCAAGACGGCCACTCCACATACCGCCTCCCTTCAAACTTTTTTGCCGACCTCGGCATCGCCGTCGACATCTACGAGGGCAAAGTATTGCTAGAGGCTTGGAATAGTGCAATCTATCCTCGTGCAGACTTCCCCTTTGCCCTTGGCGATGAGTTAGTAAGCCTCGACGGAAAGCCCGTATCGGAGTGGATTGACACTTTTGCAAAATATCGAGGCTTCGGCAACCCGCGTGCTGCCCGCAGACTTGCCGCAGAACAACTCACCTTTCGATCGCAATCCGTCAATCCAAGGGCCCATGAAATAGGCGATACCAGTGAAGCTGAGTTTATCGATGCTGCTGGAGAACGCAAGAAGTACACCCTCAAATGGACCAAGACCGGCACGCCAATCACTCAGAACAGTCCCGTACCTTCACCCTTCTCAGCGCAACGCGCAAGCGCACAGCAAGAGATGATGAAGCCCCTGGAAGACTTGCGCAACTGGGCCGTCCCTGAAACAGATCTACTCCTGGCCCGCCGCCTCTTTGAGCAGGAAGACGGCGAAGTTCTCGAGAAATCCTTCGTACTCGGTTACGGCGCAAGAAACCCTTACTATCAATTGCCGCCGAACTTCCAGATCCGCCTCGGCCGATTGGCATCTGACATTTTCTACTCCGGCACCTACAGCTACGAAGGCTTGCGCATCGGCTATCTGAGAATTCCCAACTTCAGCCCAGCCTCTGCCGCTGCCGCCCTCGCTCAACTCGATGCCGAGATGACATTCTTCAAAGCCAACACCGATGGCCTCGTGATTGATGTCTCACGCAACACAGGCGGTGGCTGCATCGGCCTCGACTACGCCCAGCGCCTCCTGCCAGAACAGTTCTATTTCTTCGGAGAACAACTGCGGCCCACGCAATCCCTTTTGATCAGTTACTCAAATTCCCTTCGTATCGCCGAATTGCTGCGAGCCGACACATGGGTCATCGAAACCTACAAATTTATCGTCTCCGAACTTGAATCCGCCCTCAAGGCAAACCGCGCCATGACCGGCCCCTTACCCGCTTGCACATCCGTAGCCCCCGGCCCAATCGTCGCGCCTACCCTCAACAACCTCCCCTTGCGCGCACCCGATGGCAGTCTCGTTGCCTACACCAAACCCATCATCTTTCTGGCCGACGAATTCAGCGTCTCCTTCGGCGACATCTTCCCGGCAATGATGCAAGACAATCGCCGTGGCCCAATCGTCGGAATGCGCACCGGCGGCCTCGGTGGTTCCATCAGCAGCTGGCCTGCCGGCTTCTTCTCGGAAGCCACATCCAGCAACACCAACTCCCTGGTACTTCGCCGCGACAACATTGTCACAAGTGAATTCCCAACCGCACCCTACATCGAAAACATCGGTGTCCGCCCGGATATCCAACTCGACTACATGACCAGAGAGAATCTCGTCAGACGCGGAGCACCCTTCGTCGATGCCTTCTCCAAAATCATCGTCGAGGAAATCCGCAAGAAGCAGTAGCGTTCAGACTACTTGGCGACTGAAGTCTGTGGATGATACAGCTGCCAGTCAAACCAGTAATCTTTCACAATCTTGAGTGGAGCGAGGCACTTCCGGGCCAGCGCTCCACTCACAGCACACCCTTGAAAATTCCACTCCCCGCCAGTCTCGCTATCAACAAATAAACCGCCGCCGAGCTCTTCCTTGCGGTAAAACTCCGGCACCACCCCGCTCTCAGGCAACTCGGCAAAGAATCCTCGTACAGACTTGCCATCAAGTCCCACCACAAGCAAGATCGCTTCCCCGCCAACCCGGTCCTGAATCAACTTCTGCGAAAGCACCCGCTCATGACGATACGCCCGGCTAGCCCCTGAAGCTTCCACCCCCACCATCAACTCCCGCGCGTCCAACCCGGTCTTCGATGTATCTACAACCGTCCGCGCCTTCTTCATCTTCGTCTCCCAATCCTTGGCGGCATACTGGCTCGCATACTGCCCCACCGGCAACATCACCATCCCTCGCGGATTCTCATCCCGCCAGGCTTCAAAACTCAATTCATCCCAATGCACAAAGCTCAGTTGCTTCCCCCGTAACGGCCCTGAAATCGCCTTCCCGCTAATCTGCTGCCAATAGCTCCCAGTCTCCTCATCTCGCATCAGAAAATTCTGATTATTGATCCCAGCCAGACGAAACGTAAGCACCCTCCCATCGACTTCGCTTCCCCACACCAGACCGGTGTGACAGAGCGTTCAATACGTAGCAACGATCGGCACCCCAGCAACCCGGTCGTTCACCAGGTGGTGATAAGCCAGCATCCGCACCGGATAGCCCCGCGATTCCCCGCCCAGCTTCACCGTCAGCAACATATCATCGCTATCCACCTTTGCATCGGCCGCCACCGCAAACTTGGCCTCATCAATCCGGTGAAACATAATCTCAAAAACATTCACAAAGCCCAGCCCGGCAAACACCACCGTCAACACACTCAAAACATAAGCAGGCCAACGGCGAATCCGCCTCGACTGCAGCAGGCTGAAGATCACACAAAGCACCCCAACCACCGGCACCCACGGCTTAAAGCCCAGCACAAGCAACAACTGTTGCTCATCCTGGGCCTTGAATGGTTGAATTACCAGAAACGGAATCAGCACCGCACCAAGCGCCACCAGCGCCGGCACAACAGCCAGAAACCACTTCAAAACTTGAGTCACTAAGAAATAGCTTACAGTCCCTGCATCAGCACGGCACGAATTTCGCCATCCGAGTGATAACCGGAAGTCCCCTGCGCATAGGCGCAATGCATCTCCAGCGTCCCGCCAGCAAAGCTCAACTTCCGCATATCCGGCGTCGCAACATTCTTCAACTTCACAGACTTCAACCCTTCAGCCACAGCCTCGCGTCCCAGCGAATCCGAGCAAATCACCCGCAACGCCATATTCAGCCGGTGGCACGAAAGATTGTCCACAAAGTTCAACCCCGCCTCATCACTCGACAGGCTCTCCCAATCGATGTCATAGCGAATCGGAGCACCAGTGATTTCAAGAAGCTCTGCTTCCCGCTCCGGAATCGTCGTGTCTTGTAGTTCTTTGATCTTGCGTTTTTCTGCTAGTCCCATACCCGTAATGCGAGAAGACAAACAGGATTCGATCACCACGCAGCAAGATAAATTTCTTCGATCTCAGCCGCCGTCGGCACCACCGGATTATTCCCCGGCGAACCCGAAGCCAACGCATCCACCGCCATCTTCGAAATACTCGCCCGGAACCGTTCAAAATCATTGCCACAACAATCACGCAACCGAGGCACTTCCAGCTCCCGGTTCAAAGCCTCCAGCCACTCGATAAAGGCCCCCTTGCTGCGATCCACCCCAAACACAGCAGCAATCTCGCCATACAAATCCTCAGCCCCGCCAAACGAAAACCGGGTCACCTCAGGCAGCAACACCGCATTTGACAAGCCATGCGGAATATGAAACAAAGCCCCCAGCGGCCGCGACATCCCGTGCACCAGCGCCACACTCGAATTACCAAAAGCCAACCCACCCTCAAAAGCCGCCAGAGCCATCGCCTCTCGCGCCTCCCGATCACCACCATCCACCCACGCCCGCCGCAAATACCGCACGCAGCGTTCAATGCAACTATGCGCCAACCCCGTAGTCAGAGCATGACGTTTCCTCGAAACAAAAGACTCAATCCCGTGCGTCAACGTATCCACGCCAACATGCGCCGTAAGCCCCTTCGGCATACTCATACTCAGCTCATAATCCACAATCGCCACATCCGGCATCAGCCTCGCATCACGGGTCATCCGCTTCACCCCAGCCTCCGTATCAGTGATCACCATCACCGGAGTAGCCTCGCTTCCCGTACCAGCCGTAGTCGGCACCGCCACCAGCGGCAAGTCCCCCGCCCGAAACCGGATCGCCTTCGCGCAATCAATCGAACTCCCGCCACCAAACGCAAGTATCCCGTCAGCCTCAAACGCGCTCAATGCCGCAAGCCCAGCCTCGACATTGGCGTCCGTCGGGTCCGCCTGCACTCCATCAAAAACACACGTAGCCCTGCCAAGGCCATCCACAATCGGAGCCACCGCCCCAGACTGCACCAGCCACGCATCCGTCACAACCAGCACTCGTTTCGCCTGCACCATTTCAGCCAACTGATGCCGCGAACCAGCGCCATGCAATATCGTCCTAGGTGAATCAAATCTCATCACTAAAACTTCCTCGACCATTCTTTCGGCCAGCGTTCCACCACCACCTTCTCATTGGTAAAGAACCGCACTGCATCCTTACCCTGCCCATGCAAATCGCCAAAGAAACTCTCACGGGCCCCGCTAAACGGGAAGAACGACATCGGCGCAGCCACACCCACATTGATGCCAACATTGCCAACCTCAGCCTCGGTCCGAAACCGCCGAGCCGCCTCGCCACTCCGAGTAAACAGACAAGCCATATTCCCGTAAGCCCCAGAGTTCACAAACTCGAGCGCCGCCTCAATACTAGGCTTCTCCACAAGCGTCAGCACCGGCCCAAAGATCTCGGTCCGCAACAACGCACTCCCCTCATCAAGACCCTCAACGATAGTAGGCCGCACAAAATACCCGGCTCCCAAATCAGGCGAGCGTCCATCCACACTCAACCTCCCGCCGGCCCCTTCAATCTCGCCCAGCAATCCATGAATCCGGTCGCGCGAGCTATCGGAAATCACCGGCCCCATCTGCACATCCTCAAACCCATTGCCCGTCTTGCGAGTAGCAGCTGCATCCCGCAAGGCATCCCCAAACGGAGCCTTCGCCTCACCCACCAACACCGCCACACTAGCTGCCAGACACCGCTGCCCGGCACAACCAAAGGCCGAATCCGCAATCACCGCAGTAGTCGTATCGATATCGGCATCGGGCAGAATCACAACCGGATTCTTAGCCCCGCCCTGGCACTGCACCCGCTTGCCGAGCATTGCCGCCTGCGCATAAACCGCCCGCGCCGCAGCACTCGATCCCACAAAACTAACCGACCTGACGAGCGGATGCCCAATCAGCGCCTCACTCACCGAGCGCCCACCATTAACAACATTCACCACCCCAGCCGGCAGCCCGCTCTCCTGCATCAACTGCATCAACATTTGCAGCGTCAGCGGCACCCGTTCACTCGGCTTGATCACCACCGAGCAACCCACCGCAATCGCATAAGGCAGAAACCAGAACGGAATCATCCCCGGAAAATTAAACGGGCAAAGAATCGCCGCAACCCCCAGCGGCTGCCGAATCGAGAACTCATCAATCCCCGAAGCAATCCCCTCGTTAAAGCCAGACTGGATCAGATAAGGCATCCCGCAAGCCGTCTCGACATTCTCAATCGCCCGGCGCATCTCCCCGCGACTCTCAGCCAGCGTCTTGCCGCACTCAAGCGTAATCGTACGCGCCAGCGCTTCAAAATCACGCTCCAGAATCGCCTTCAGGCGAAACAGTGGCTGCACACGCTCGGTAACAGGCACATGCCGCCAGCTCCGAAAAGCCGTATGGGCAGCCTGCACCGCAGCATCCACCTCACCCGCTTCAGCAACAAAAACCTGAGCCACCTGCTCAGCCTTCGCCGGGTCATGAACCGGCAAACAAACACTACCCTGCGGCTTGCGCCATTCTCCAGCCCAGTAATGATAAACGTCCTGCATCTTCACTACCCTAATACACTAGTAGTTCAGCTTGCAGTTACTTCCTACAGCCATTGCCATGTTTCTCTTCGGCCACCTCAGTGGAATGGCCGTTTTGAATGGCTACATCCAGACCCGCAGTGGCCTGACGCTCCCGCAATTCGGCCTCGTCCTCTCCACCGGCGCAATCACCGCACTCCTCGTCAACCTCTACCTCAAACGCAGCGGCAAAAAGATCTCTGGCGCAACCGGCCTCATCCTCCTCGCCTTCGCCGTCTGGCTACCCGTCCTGGCCCAGGGCCTCCCCGCCCTGCTCCTCGCATACTCCATGCAAGGCGCAGCCTCACGCATCGCCCTCTCCGGCCTCTACCGCGCCATCACCTCCATCCAGCGCCAGAGCATGGGCATGAACCTCACAAAGAACCCAACGCTCATCCTCGAATCGATGGCCGGCTTTGGCCTGGGCGAATCCTTCCTCTTGAACGCGCTCCTCACTCAATACACCGGCCAAGCCATCTACGCCGCCGGCTTCGCCCTCGCCATCGGCATCCCCGCAGGCCTCTGGCTCCGTGGCAAACTCCCAGACTGGACGGCCGAAGCCGCCCGCAAAGCCGCCTCCCAAACCAGCAAAACAGCCGTCCCTCTCGCAGTCGCCTTCACCGCCTACTGCGCCGAAGTCTTCACGATGACGCAAGCCACGGCCTGGTCGAGCGTCCTCGCAAAAACCATCCGCATCGGGGACACCCTCCTCCCTCCCCTCGTCGCCGCCGGCATCCTCTCCGGCGTCTTCTGGATGGTAGTGGGCTCAGTCCGCTATCTTGCAGGCTTAAAGGAAACCATGGACCTCCGCCGCATCGTCCTGGCCGGCAACGTCCTCTGCGTAGTAGCAATCGTCGGAGCCATCCTAACCCCAGCCAGCGCCGGCCCACTCATGCTCTTCTACGCCCTCCTCGGAGCCGGCATCGCCTGCTTCGTCCCCTTCGCCCTCCAGATCATCTCCATGCACCCCAAGGCCGGAGAGATGGCCGACTACATGGCCATGCTAGGTCCAGTAATGAGCGTCAGCGTCCACCTCATCACCGGCAACTTCGCCGAGTACCACAACGTCTTCGTCCTCGGAGCCTTAACCCTCTCTCTGCTCGCCGCACTAAAGAGCTTACGAACATGAGACTACGCCGCCAAAAGAAGCTGATCAAAAGAGCAGGCCTCAAATCGAATCTGCATCCAGTCAATGAACTACTCAGCATCGTTGCAGACCGCAAACGATCACAGGGTGACCGAGGCCGGGCAGCCAAACATTTGCACGATATTGGAGATAAGCGCGGAATCAACTTCCTACTGAAAGAGTTCTTTTCTCTTGAAGAGCTAACGGATATCTATACGGCTGCCCTGGCATTAGAAGAATCAGAAGACATCGCCGCCGTCGGCCCGCTCATCCGAGCACTACACGACAAAAATCCGCACAGGCGTCACGCAGCGGCCAGAGCACTTGGATGGATTGGACAGTCTCCGCGCCGGGCTGGCAGAGCGCTGACTGCGATGTTGGCGGACCACAGCCAACCTCAGCCAGCACGCGAAGAAGCCGCTGAATCGCTCGCCTACCTCGATTACGCACCTTCGGTTCCAGTCCTCGCTAAGGTCGTCACCGAGTCCGACCCTCGAATGCGCTTTTGGGCATGTTTTGCTCTGGGCAGCATTCGAGTCGAGCGATGCCAAAATGAGATAGAAGCGACACTCCTTTCATTGCTTAGTGATGAGGGTGAAATGCCCACTTTCTATTCGGTCAGGCTTGAGGCGTTAGGCATGCTCGGGCTTCATTTCAACCATCGAGAACTCCTCCAAAAAGAACTGGATCGTATCGACCAGGATTCTTCCGCCACAAAGTCGGAGCGCTTCTGGACTGGTTGGGTCCGCCCCAAAAACTAAAATCCCCGCCTCAAAGACGCATAAGCGCTTCGGGCGGGGTCTCTTACCGGAGGGGAGTAATAGAAAAAACTATTTGGTCTTCTTCGGGGGAACGATCGCGTCTTTTACTGCCTTGGCAACGCGGAACTTTACGACCTTCTTGGCCGGGATCTTGATGGTGGCACCGGTGGCAGGGTTACGGCCAGTGCGCGCCTTGCGCTCCTGACGAACCAGCTTGCCGATTCCGGGCAGCGTGGCTTCTCCAGCCTTCTTGGTTTCACGCACCATGATTTCGGCATAGGTGGTGATGAATTCTTTTGCCTGCTTGCTGGTAAGGCTTAGCTTTTCGGCGATTTCCTTGATCAACTGAGATTGTGTCATGCGATCAGCCATTGAGGTTGCTCCTTGGTTTGCTTCGTTTGGCCTGTGCTGATCCAAACATTTCTAGTCCAAAATGTTTCAGCTTCAAGCGCACCCTCATCATACGGGACTTTTTAGAACGATGTAAAGAGAAAAAATAGAAAAAAGGCCCTAAAAAGGGCCTTTTTTAACTTTCAGAACCGTTTCATGCCCATTTTACGGGCAAAACAGAACCGTACATGAATGTTTTGGCTGGTTTTATTGGCCTGCGGACGCACTCTTCTTGGCTTTCGCCGGTGCTTCCACATCCGTTGGCGGCGTCTCAATACGAGGTGCCAGCCCCAGCAACTTGCGCAAATCCACATCCAGCGCATTCGCTGCATCCGGATGATCCTTCAGGAACTGCCGTGCATTCTCACGGCCCTGGCCAATCCGCTCGCCCTTGTAGCTATACCAGCTACCAGACTTCTCCACCAGATTCTGAGCCACACCAATGTCAATCAAATCGCCTTCAATACTAATGCCCTGTCCGTACATGATGTCGAACTCAGCCTCACGGAAAGGCGGTGCCACCTTGTTCTTCACAACCTTCACCTTGGTCCGGTTGCCAGAAACTACATCCCCATCCTTGATCGCGCTAATGCGGCGAATATCCAAACGCACACTCGCGTAAAACTTAAGAGCGCGCCCACCCGAAGTTGTTTCAGGATTGCCAAACATCACACCAATCTTTTCGCGAATCTGATTGATAAAGATCAAACAGGTATTGGACTTCGAGCAAATACCCGTCAGCTTCCGCATCGCCTGCGACATCAAACGAGCCTGGATACCAACGAAGGTATCTCCCATCTCTCCATCCAGTTCCGCCTTCGGAACCAGCGCCGCCACCGAGTCCACAACGAGAATATCGACAGACCCTGAAGACACGAGCGTACTCGCAATCTCCAGCGCCTGCTCGGCATAATCCGGCTGCGAAACCAGCAGGTTCTCGGTGTCCACACCCAACGCATTCGCGTAGATCGGATCGAGAGCATGCTCAACGTCGATAAACGCCGCAATGCCCCCCATCTTCTGCGCCTGCGCCACGCACTGCAATGCCACCGTCGTCTTACCAGACGATTCCGGCCCAAACACCTCAATGATGCGTCCACGAGGCAAGCCGCCTATGCCAAGCGCGTAATCCAGTGAGATCGATCCAGTAGGAATGGCTTGCACCTGCACCATCGCCTCGCTGGCACCCAAGCGGGTGATCGAACCCTTGCCAAACTGCTTCTCAATCGCGCCAAGCGTAGCCTGAAGCGCCTTAAATTTCTCGTTCTCTGCCATAGGAATCCAAAGTATATCCCAATTTCCGCAACTAGGCGATTAAAAAGCGAAGAAGCAGCTCAGAAGATTTTCGAATTCCAATCCGCCGGGTCACCAAAACATTCTCGTCAGAGATGTTTTGGCAATCGCATAGCGTCAATTCCCCCTGAGTCAAATCGGCTCCGTACTGCGAAAGGTCAATCCCCATCCCCCGAGTCAACCGCCCCCGCCCCTTCCACGCCCCCCCCCCGCGCATAAAAACACA
>JBIPMY010000511.1:0-4043 GCA_044376335.1 Bryobacter sp. | reverse complement strand
GATCATTTCTGGCCGCATCAATAGCTCAACAACTCCGTTTTGGGTGAACTTGCAGGCGTTGCTTAACAAATTGAACAAGCTCTGGCGGAAACGAATAGGGTCGGTC
This sequence comes from Bryobacter sp., assembly GCA_044376335.1. GTDB lineage: Bacteria > Acidobacteriota > Terriglobia > Bryobacterales > Bryobacteraceae > Bryobacter. The sequence continues at coordinate 3,937 of JBIPMY010000511.1, read as the reverse complement.
CAGTAAGGGCTAATTGGATCCCAGGGGTGAACCACAACTTTGTTGTTGTTCTTGGCTGCAAGCGGCTTAACCATTGCAATACATTCCTCAACCAGGGTCTCGATGTTGATCCATTCGGGGTGAATTGTCATCTTGCCAGCCTCAATTTTTGACAAATCAAGGATGTCGTTGATCAGTGAGAGCAGATGGCGACCAGCGGTGAGAATTCGATTGAGGTCGCTGATGTATTCGGTATGCCCGTTATCGGTTGCATCTTCGACAATGATCTCGGAGTAACCGAGAATGGCATTGAGCGGAGTGCGCAGTTCGTGGCTCATATTGGCGAGAAATTCGCTCTTGGAACGATTGGAAGTCTCGGCCTGCTCCTTGGCCTCCTGAAGCTGTGCTTCTACACGCTTGCGCTCGGTAATGTCGCGGAAAATAACGGTAAGCTGATTTTCACCAGCAACCGTGGACTCGCCAACCGAAACTTCGAGAGGCAAATAGAGGCAATTTTTGTCCAACCCCAAAACTTCAAACGAATGCAACGAGCAAAAGGAATGACTGATGCCTACTGGAATCAAGGCATGGAGCGGCATTCCAACGAGACTGCCTTTGGGATAAGAAAAGATTCGCGAGGCGGCATCATTGGCGTAAAGAATCCGGTCAGCCTCGTCGACGGTGAGAATCCCGTCGGATGCGGTTTCGGCAACAACTCGAAAACGGGCTTCGCTCTCGCGCAGGGCCTGCTCCGATTTAGCCTGATCAGTAACGTCACGGTAACTCCAGACCCGCCCCAGCACCTGGTCTCCGATTTTGTGGGCCTGAGAGTATCGATCAAGGACGCGGCCGTCCTTGAAGTGGATCATGTCGTGGCTTGGTTCTGACGAGTTCTCGTAGAGCTGGTAAATGCGTTCGATAAAGCCTTTCGGATCCAACAATTGGTCATGAATGAAATCCCGCAGGTCGGCAATTCGTTCCCGGCTGAGCAATTCTTCCGGCACCCGCCAAAGATCGAGCATTCGCTGGTTCTGGCTCACGATCTCCTGCTTCAGGTTGGTCACCACAATGCCGTCGGCAGTAGCGTCGAAAATGGCTTGCAGGAGAGCAAGAAGCTCGGCTCGCTTCTCTTCGGCCTCACTTCGCTCAATCAGTTGGCCTACCTGCAAACCGATCCGGCTAAAGAGCTCGAGCAGCGTTGGATCAGGCTCACGAACTTCGAAATCGAAAAACTCAATCACCCCAAGAAAATTGCCATTTGCCAGGATAGGAAAAGCAAAACCACTGCGCGCCCCAATTGCCGTCGCGCTGGCAAAACGGGCACAATTGGATTCTTTGGAAAGATCCGGCATCCACTGGGCCTTGGCTTGTTCCCAGACGATACCGGGTAATCCCATGCCGCGAGGACAACCCATGACGCGGCTAAAGACCAGAAATTCTGAGTCAACAAAAGCGGGTTGTGCCCAGCTATGACGGCAGGTCAATTGAGACAAGTCCTCGGTGGGTCGCCAGAGCATACCGGCAAAATGTCCCAGTTGCTGTCCAACCAGCGCCAGAAGAGCATCAAGAGTCTCCGACAAGTTTTGGTGAGCAGCGAGAAGCCGTGTAATCGAAACTTCGACTTCTGCATATCGCGTGGCCAGCTTCCGCGCGGTAATGTCATGCTGGATCGCCATGAAGCCTGCATTGGAGCCATCCTCTTCCTGCATGGGATGGACCTCCAAGACGAGCCAATAAGGCTTTCCTGCCTTCGTGTAGTTAACAATCTCGCAGCTAAAGGGTCTTCCAGCCTTATTGCTTTCACCAATAAACTCAAGCGTTTTGGGGTCGGTTTCAGGGCCACACAAAAATGAACTCGGCTGCCGGCCTTTGACCTCTTCAATCGTATAGCCCGTAAGGTCGGTAAAGGCCTGATTGACCCAATCGATGCGGTCATCGGCGTTGGCGAGAATCACCGGGCTTGCCGTTTGGGAAGCAACCTTAGCCAGCCGTTTCATTTCCCGTTGTTGATCGATTAGTTGCTGATTAGAACTGCGAAGGTCAGCGCGCTGGCGCGTGAGGCGAAGATTCAGGTTCTTCAGATCCTCTACCATCATTTTTTGCGATTGCAAGACTTGCAGCACATCCACACTTGAGTCGTGCAGCGGAAAATCGTTGAGGCCCAACCCGAGTTGCCAGAGTGCGTCTAGATCGCTGATCCAGGGCGAACACAAAAACATTATGCTCTGCTCTACGGTGGCAAGCAGCATCTGTCCCCTCAATCGATACCGGTGACGCTTCTCTTCAAACGCAAAGAGCATATTCAAATTCTGCGTCACCTGATCGTATGAGAGCGCAATATTTGGTCGCTCGAGCTTGTAGGAGTCCTCTATCAGATCGCCCGGTTGCAACCCCGGCTGGAGCTTGGTCAGCCCTTCGCCAAGACTGGTAAGCCGGAAATTACGATCCACCACCAGGTGGAAAGGAAAGAGTTGATCCAGCAGTTCTTTGGGCAGATTAAATAGAGATGTCGCCGGCATAAAGGGACTTAGGACCACTTCACTTCGAAAATGTCGTGGTCCACATCGGTACCACGAAAGCCGGTTTGTTTTACTTGGACCTCAGTCTTGTAATGTTGTCCAAGGCCTTTCACCAGCCCCAGAACAAAGGGTGCGAGCCCAGGCCGGTCTGAATAATAGTGAAGGTTTAGAGACTGATCGGCTACTTCAGAACATAAGAAGCGCGGTGGGTTCAGATGAGGAAACATCAGACTGATGCGTGTGTGAAAATTGGGCAGGTATACAAGGAACTCTTTGAGATTGCTGCCAGCGGCAGTCATCAGATGACCGTAGCCCTGAACTGCTGTTTTCAGCACCCAGTGGCCGCCAAATGCCTCAAGCAGATCAGACGCGGGCGCCTTTAGAACCTCGCTGGCTGCCCCAACCATCTGGTAGGTCATCTCGTCGGGGTATCCCTCATGGCTAAGGAACACGTCCACATCCACGCCTGCTTTGAGTTTGATCTCTTCCCAGATCGCTTCTCCGTGGGCCTCACAAACCATTTCTTCCAACGCTCGATTCACCATGCCATACATAACCGATGGAGCCTCCTTTATGACTCAGTCATTTCCTTTGCAATTTCACTGCCAAAATTCATCCCATTTTGGAAAAGAACCACAAAGGGGATTTCGTTCAAAGTGCCGGAGTAACAACCGATAAGGGAATCAGGCAGAGGGACAAAGCGCTCCAAAGCCCAAACTTCCATGGCAAGAATCCTGATCGTTGAAGATAACGAAATGAATCGCGACTTGATTACCAGACGCTTGACGAAGCGAGGGTATCTGGTTCTTGAGGCAGTGGATGGAGATCAAGGTCTTGAAGTCGCAAACTCGGAAAATCCAGATTTGATCGTGGTTGATTTGGGCTTACCAGGTATGGATGGCTGTGAGCTCACGCGAAGGCTCAAGGCTGGTGCTGCGACAAAGCAAATTCCCGTTCTGGCACTGACAGCCTACGCACGAATGGAAGACAGAGATCGGGCTATGGCTGCTGGGTGCGACGAATTTGAAACCAAGCCGATAGTACTTGAAGTATTACTCACCAAGATTAGAAGTCTCCTAGCATCAAGCAGCCACGGCATGGCTGGAGTTGGTGTGGCCAAAGAAAATTACGGAGGGGACATCTAAACATGGGCTTACCGCAAACAAATCGACTTCTGGTGGTAGACGATGAAGAGGCCAACAGGGACCTGCTTTCTCGACGGCTAAAGAAAGCGGGTTTTGAGGTTGAGATGGCAGCCAGCGCTCACGAAGCGCTTAAGGTAATTGAGCAGGAAAAAATCGACTTGATTCTGCTCGACTACATGATGCCAGAAATGAACGGCATCGACTTGCTGAAACTCTTGCGGGCCACTCAAAGCCAATCCGACTTGCCGGTGATTATGGTGACGGCCGTAAACGATAGTGTAAGAGTCGTTGAAG
>JBIPMY010000510.1:0-4053 GCA_044376335.1 Bryobacter sp. | reverse complement strand
GGCTCAAAGACAAAGCCCAATCCGGCGGCGGCGTCTTCGATCTTCTCATTCACGACATCGACATGGCCCTCTACCTTTTCGGTCATCCCACCCAAGTCGAAGCCACTGGCCATGAAGATCTCTCCAATCAAATTGACGTCATCAACGCCAACCTCTTCTATCCCAACTTCACGGTTAACATCGCGGGCGGATGGCACCACGGTGCCTTCCCCTTCTCGATGGAATTCACCCTCGTTGCCGAAAAGGGCACCATCGACTTCCACTCCGCCCAACCCAACCCAACACTCTACGTTGCAGGCGAAGCCGCAAAGGAATTAACCCCCCCAGCACCGATCGACGCCTACCGTGAAGAGATTGCCTACTTCGTCGATTGCGCGGCAAACAACCTTGAGCCCACTCGCTGCCTGCCTGAACACTCCGCGCAGGCGGTATCTCTCGCTCACCTCTTACTCGAATCCCGCACTCGTCAAGGAGAAAAATTACTATGCCAACCCTAAAACCACTAGAGCTCGGAGTCATCTTCTGGGCACAAAACGACAAGCCGGCCCGCCAGCAGATCCAGGCCATCAAGGCCCTCGGCCTCAACTGCGCCCAGCTCGGCTGCGCCGGCGATTTCAAATACATCGGCAAAGCCGCTGAATGGAAGGCTGCGGCCGAAGCTGAAGACTTCACTCTGCTAGCAGTAGTCGCCGCCTACGATGGCGAAGACTACGCCGACATCCCCACCGTCGAGCGCACCGTCGGCTTCATACCTCCAGCCACCCGTCTCATCCGCGAAGGCCGCACCCTCGCCCTCTCAGACTTCGGCCATGAAGCTGGCATCCCCGTCTTCGCCTGCCATGTCGGATTTGTCCCCCACGACAAGACCAACGAGCACTACATCGAAGTCCAGGCCATGGTCCGCCGCATCTGTGATCATTGCGCCAAGAACGGCCAATACTTCCACCTCGAAACCGGTCAGGAACCAGCCCATGTCCTCCTCGATTTCCTCAAAGACACCGGCAAGCCCAACCTCGCCATCAACTTCGACCCGGCCAACATGATCCTCTACGGCACCTCCGATCCGGTGGAAGCGATGGAAGTCCTCAAAGGCCATATCCGCAGCGTCCACGTCAAAGACGGAGAATGGCCCACCGCCCCCGGCCAGCTCGGCACCGAGAAGCCGCTAGGGCAGGGAAGCGTCGGCATGCCCAGCTACATCGCCAAGCTCAAGGAAATCGGCTACACCGGCCCCCTCGTCATCGAACGCGAAGGCACCACCCCCGAGATCTGGACCGAGAACGTCAAAGGCGCCATCGCCCTCCTGAACTCCATTGTCTGATCTGCTGCAAAAGCTGGGCGTCAAACCCGAATCCCGAGTCTCACTACTCGGGGTTCGGGACCCCAATTTCCTGCGCGAAATCCTCCCACAAGTACTCAACCCCGCCCAGCACCGGGCTGCCAAAGAATCAGACCTGATCTTCTTAGGCGTAGAATCCGAAGGCCAACTCAAACGCCTCGATCCCCTCAAGAAATACATCGTCCCCAAAGGTGCAATCTGGGTGATCTATCCCAAAGGCCAAAAGCACATCACTCAGGCCCAGGTTCTCGAAGCCATCAAAGCCGCCGGCCTCACCGATAACAAAGTCTGCAGCTTCTCAGAGACTCACACCGCCCTCCGCGCCTGCATCCCCGTAGCCCAGCGACTCTAACCAATCTTTATCTTTTTTTCGATATCATCTCCTAGATGAAATTGAACAGGGTCTTTCTCGCCTCTGCCGCGCTCTGCGCCTCCCTCTTACAAGCTCAAACCGGAACCGCTGTACCCGAACTGGCTGAACTCGATACCGTCACAACCGGGCTCCTCACCAAATACAACATCCCTGGTGCCGCCGTCGCAGTTGCCTACAAGGGCCGCCTCGTATACGCCCGCGGTTTTGGCGTTACTGACAGAGGCCAAACCACCCCAGTAAATCCCGATTCCTTGTTCCGCATTGCTTCGGTTTCAAAACCACTTACATCGCTCGGTATCTTGAAGCTTCTCGACCAGGGCAAGTTGCGTCTCGACGACAGAGCCTTCTCTCAAATCCTCACTGACTTTACTCCACCCCCAGGCAAGACCGCCGACCCTCGTTATGCTCAGGTCACCGTACGTCAACTCCTGCAGCATGTATCTGGCCTTGCCGCCAACCTTACGGGCGACCCAACCACCCCGCCTGTCGCCACTCAGGCCGCGCAAGCCTTCAATGTGCCCAGTCCTGCCGCCGCAGAGTTTCTGGTCCGCAATGCCCTTTCGATTCCCGCTACCTCCGCACCAGGCACAGATTACTCCTACTCCAATGTCGGCTTCACGGCACTCAGCCGCATCATTGCCAAAGTCTCCGGCAAATCCTACGAGCAATTCATGAAGGATGAAATCTTTGCCCCCCTCGGTGTCACTCGCATGCGTATCGGGAAGACCAGGCTCTCAGAGCGAGCCCCCGGCGAAGTCCGCTATCACATGTTCACCGGCGACGCCCTGGTAAACAGCGTCTTTCCTGGCGAAGGAATGGTAGAACGCCCCTATGGAGCCATCTTTCTGGAAGGTCTAGAAGGCGCCGGCACCTGGGTCTCCTCCATGCCAGATCTCGCTCGCATTCTCTCCCGCATCGATCAGGATCGCCCGGATAAACTGATCTCTTCAGCCGCCTTTGCCGAACTCATCAAGCGTCCGGAAGCTCCCGTCAGCGTCGGTACCCCCACCTACTATGGCCTCGGCTTCAACGTCAGGCCCGTCGGCAACTCTGCCACCATCTTCCATACCGGCTCCTTGCCAGGCCATCGCTCCTACATCGTTCGTTACAGCAGCGACCTTTGCCTGGCCTACGTCTTTAACATGCGCGTTCAAAACGAGAACGATTTCGGTGCCGAAGCCGACAACCTCTACAGCGCAGCAATGAACCGCCAGCGCACCTGGCCCCAACACGACTTCTTCCCTCTCTACTTCCCCGGAGAGCGCGCACGCGTCGCAGACGGCGGCGTTGTCAGTGCGGCCAGCTTCAAGACCGGCGCAGTCAGCCCGGGCCTCATCGTCACCCTCTTCGGTACCAACCTCGGCCCCAAACAACTCACCACCGCCCGCCTCGACGCCCAGGGCCGTCTTGCCAATTCCCTCGACGGCACCAGAGTCCTCTTCGACGGTACTCCTGCCCCGCTCGTCTACACCTTCGAGACGCAGGTCTCGGCGATTGTCCCCTACAACGTTGCTGGCAAATCCAGGGTCCGCGTCGAAGTCGAGCGCCTCGGCGTAGTTTCCACGGCCACGGAATACAACGTCGTTGAAGCCGCACCCGCCTTCTTCACTGCCAACTCCTCCGGCACCGGCCCAGCCGCCGCAGTCGTCTACCCCTCAGACCGCATCGCCGTTCTTTATGCCACCGGCGAAGGCCTCTCCAACCCACTTCCTGCCGATGGCTCACTAGCCACGACGCAACCGCTTCCCTCCCCACGCCTGCCCGTCAAAGTCCTTCTCGGTTCGGGCGCATCCCAGCGGGAAGCAGAAATCCTCTACTCCGGCGCTGCCCCTGGCCTTACCGCAGGGCTCTTCCAGATCAACATCCGTTATCCTGAAGGCACCCCCAGCGGCACTGCTCTCACCCTCCAGGTGGGCAACACAAAATCACCCGAAGGTGTGACTCTCACCATTCCATAGCCAAATCTCGCGAGCTGTCCTTATGCAACTCAAGAATTGTCATCAAACCATGACAAAATCACAAGATGCGTCACGTCCTCGCTTCGGTCTTTCTTGCTCTCTCCATCTACGCCCAAAACTCCGGCATCCAGGGTAACGTCTTCGATACCTCGGGTGCCGTCCTCAATCAGGCCACCCTCACCCTCACGAACACCGCCACCGGCGTCGTCACCAAATCCTCTACCAATGACAAGGGCTTCTACCTCATCCCTCTCCTCAACTCCGGCCTTTACAAGCTCGAATGCCTGGCCCCCGGCTTCTCCACCCAAACCGTCAGTGAGTTCCGTCTTGAAGTAACCCAGACCGCCCGCTTCGACTTCACCCTCAAACCCGGTGCCGTCACC
>JBIPMY010000150.1:0-13167 GCA_044376335.1 Bryobacter sp. | reverse complement strand
GGACGAATCCTTGCGGCTGGAAGTACGAACGCGGATACACAAAGCCTCTGCTTCTTCGTGTGTCAAATGCACAACCCGTCCCTCTGGCGTCAAACTCCACATCCCACGTTTTTGCGACTCAATCAGACCCGCTTTCGCCAAGTAGAATCTGGCCCAATGGATGTCGTTTTCAAAGATGGTCTGGGTTCTTGTCTCTTTACCCTTTTGCTTGATGAACCGTTTGAGATCTTCTTCGGGCACATCTATTTGGGACCGTATCCAAGCACGGACTGCCGCTGGTGGCATAGGAGATGGGTCCGCTGCACGAAGCGCATCGAGGAGCGGTGCGAAATAGCGGGTAAATCGATTCCCTTTCTGCTCAGGCATCTTGTTCCTCGACTCGCTTCACTCTTTCTCCTATGCCGCCTCGACTAGATCTACGCCAAGAGCAATCCAGCATTAGTGACTTTCCTTTAACGACGATAACAGTTATGGTGGACCAATTTCACGATTGAAGGCCGAGAACTTGGGCATATCTGGATTGGATGACTATAGATGCAAATTGCGGGTGCTCCACGCAAATTACGGGGCTTCGCGCCGAGGCGGCAGACTTGGTCTAGGAAGACCTACTCAGATCCCAGCCGGACTGGGCGGCGGCTTGCTGGATCCAGGCGGAGAATTGGATTTCATCGAGTTGGTCGCCTTCGTGGATGTCGATCCAGCGGGCTTCTTTGCTGCGTTCGGTGTGGCCCGGTGGGGGTGGGTTCAGTGTGGTGCCGCGGAAGAACGTTACCTTTACGTAGCGGGTGAAGACGTGGAAGGAGAGGAACCAGTCTTTGCCGTTGGCGCTGTAAAAGGGCGAGTTCCATTTGACGGCCTTGGTGACGCCGGGGACGTTGCTTGTGATGAGAGAGTCGATGCGCTTGCCGATAGCGCTCTTCCAGCCTGGCATGGCGGCGATGTAGGCCTGGACGGGGGCGTCGCCTTCTGCCTTGGTGATCTTTGGATTGCCGCCGGAGAGCAAAACCTGCTTCTTTGCAGAACTCATCCCCTCAGAATATAGAGCATCTTGGGGGGCGGAGGGTGGCAGGCAATTTGCACATGAAGTACAGCCTGCAGGCCCTGGAGGGCTGGGCAGATTCCCACATGCGGGGCCAAGACGCGTTTCACACAAATTTCGCAAAGTGCGGGAGGGATGCCAATACAGGCGGCACCATACAAGGCAGAGCTGGAACATCAATCAGGAATGAGAGAAGATAAAGGAGTATGAATTCGCAGACTGCCGTGCCAAACACCGAAGCGGCTATCCTCGCACGAATTATCGGAGCCGACGCAGATCCGCTGAGTCCGGACGTGGCGCGATATCTGCTTTCTATGCGCCTAACAAGCAGCGACCAAGAACGAGTGAACGATCTTTCGGCAAAGGCTCAAACGGGGTCTTTGACAGAATCCGAGACGCAGGAATTGGATAGTTATCTGCATATCGGCTATTTGCTTGGGGTGCTTCAGGCAAAGGCGCGCGGCTTGCTCAAAGTGGAGCAAGGCTTACGTCAACAGTAAATCGGGAATTGGCCCGGCAAGTACGGGAAAGAGCAGAGGAGCGTTGCGAGTACTGCAGAATGCCCGAATTTGCGCTTCCGTTGCCGTTTCAGATCGACCATATTGTCGCCACCCAGCATCAAGGGGAAACCGAACTGCCAAACCTAGCACTAGCTTGTCCCCATTGCAATCGCTATAAGGGGCCAAACATTGCAGGAATGGATCCGCTCACTGGAGAGCTTGTACGTCTTTTTCACCCTCGCACAGACCGTTGGACCGATCACTTTGAATTGGTTCAGGCGGAGATCAAGGGAAAAACACCTGTAGGACGAACTACGGTGCAAGTGCTTTCGATGAATACTGAAGGCCCGTTGCAACTCCGAAGGCTCGTGCAGTTGGAATCACGTAGCTTTGAGGGCTGATCGCTTCTTCTCTGCGTTGCTATCAGGGTGAAATACTTACCTTGACGACGTAACGCATGACCCCAAAGTAGTTGGAGTTAGCTTTGCCGATAGATGTCGACCAGGAAGACTAGAGCTACGCCTTGGCCCAGGTTGCGGATGGAGTGGGGGAGGTCGGCGCGGTAACTTACTGAGTCTCGCTCGTTGAGGTCTTCGGAATCGTCGCCGGAGGTGACGCGGACTCTTCCCTTCTCTACCGTCAGGAATTCTCTGGTACCGGCGAAGTGGGCGGCGCTCTTCAGATCGCCTCCTGGTTGGAGAGTGACTTCGTAGAACTCTACGTCTTTTTCGAGGAAGAGCGGAGAGAGGGTGCGGATCTTGATCTTGTCGTCGGAGCGGAAGTGGTAGGTGCGGTCTTCTTTGCGGATGACGTGGAGGTTCGACGATACGGCCGGGGACTCGAGGAATTCGCCGATTGACATGCCGAAAGCTCTGGCGATTGACATCGTTACTGCGAGGGTTGGGTTGACGTTGGCCCGCTCGATCTCGCTCAGCATGGAGCGGCTGACGCCGCAGGCGCTGGACAGGGCATCGAGGGACCACTTGCGCTGGGCCCGCAGGGTGCTGAGGCGATCCGCTAAAAAGGCAGCAGGATCCTGAACTGTTGGAGTTTCGATTTTTTCTTTGCGCTTTGGCATTCATCCAGTATAGTGGAATTACGTCCTGTACATTGGAGGCGAAAGTTGAAAGCATTAGTAAAAGCGGAACGGCAGCCCGGGTTGTGGCTCGAAGATGTGCCTGAGCCGGAGATCGGCATTAACGATGTATTGATTGAAGTGATGCGGACGGGGATCTGCGGCACTGACTTACACATCTATAAGTGGGATGAGTGGGCACAGAAGACGATTCCGGTGCCGATGGTGGTGGGGCATGAGTTTGTGGGCCGGATTGTGAAGACCGGCTCGAATGTGAATGACTTTCATGCCGGGGAGATTGTGTCTGGCGAGGGGCATGTGGTGTGCGGGCGTTGCCGGAATTGTATGGCCGGGCGGCGGCATCTGTGTGCGCATACGCAGGGTGTGGGCGTGAACCGGAGTGGGGCGTTTGCTGAATTCATTTCGCTGCCGATGAGCAATATCTGGCGGCATTCGCCGACGGTGGATCTGGATACGGCGGCGATCTTTGACCCGTTTGGGAATGCGGTGCATACGGCGCTTTCGTTTCCGGTATTGGGTGAGGATGTGTTGATTACCGGGGCTGGGCCGATTGGGATTATGGCGGCGGCGGTGGTGCGTCATGCGGGGGCGCGGCATGTTGTGATTACGGACTTGAACGAGAGCCGGCTTGAGCTGGCGCGGCAGGTGGGTGTGACGCTGGCGGTGGATCCTCGGACGACTTCGCTGCGCGACGTGCAGGCGAAGCTGGGAATGCATGAGGGTTTTGATTTGGGGCTTGAGATGTCGGGGAATGCTGCGGCGTTTCGGGACATGATCGATAACATGGCTCATGGCGGGAAGATTGCGATGCTGGGGATTCCTCCGGGCGAGATGGCGATTGACTGGAACAAGGTGATCTTCAACATGCTTACGATCAAGGGCATTTACGGCCGCGAGATGTATGAGACGTGGTATCAGATGACGGTGATGCTCGAGTCTGGCTTGAACCTGAAGCCGGTGATCACGCATCGCTATCACTACACGGAGTTTGAGAAGGGCTTTGCGGCGATGAGTGGCGGGAGCTGTGGCAAGGTGATTCTGAGCTGGGAGAAATAAGTTATGTACGGATCGATTCAAGGGTATCTGCAAGGACAGTTGGACGGGATTCGCGAGAGTGGGCTTTATAAGGGCGAACGGGTGATCTCTTCGCCGCAGAGTAATCAGATTGCGCTGTCTGATGGGCGGCGGGTGCTGAATATGTGCGCCAATAATTATCTGGGCCTGGCGAATCATCCGGCGATTGTGGCGGCGGCTCATGAGGCGCTGAATGAGTGGGGATACGGCCTTGCTAGTGTTCGATTTATCTGCGGGACTCAGGCGCTGCACAAGCAGCTTGAGAAGCGGATTAGCGAGTTTCTTGGGACTGAGGATACGATTCTTTATTCGTCCTGCTTTGATGCTAATGGTGGGGTGTTTGAAACTTTGCTGGGGGCTGAGGATGCGGTGATTTCCGACTCGCTGAATCACGCTAGTATTATCGACGGGATTCGATTGTCGAAGGCGGCACGGTTTCGTTATGCGAATGGCGATATGGCGGAGCTAGAGGCGCGCTTGATTGAGGCGCAGGGGAACCGGTTCCGGTTGGTTGTGACCGATGGGGTGTTCTCGATGGATGGGTACCTCGCTAAGCTGCCGGAGATTTGTGCGCTGGCTGAGAAGTATGACGCGATGGTGATGGTGGATGATTCTCATGCGGTGGGCTTTATTGGGCCGCGTGGGCGTGGGACGCCGGAGCACTTTGGGGTGCAGTCGCGGGTGGATCTGATTAGCGGGACGCTGGGGAAGGCGCTGGGTGGGGCTAGTGGTGGTTATGTCAGTGGGAAGCGGGAAGTGATTGAGTTACTGCGGCAGCGGTCCCGGCCTTATTTGTTTTCGAATACGCTCGCGCCGGTGATTGCGGCGGCTTCGTTGCGGTGTCTGGATTTGCTCGATGAGCTGGATGATTTGCGTTTGCATCTGCGGGAGAATACGCGGGTGTTTCGTGAGGGGATGGCGGCGCTGGGGTTTCAGTTGCAGGAGGGTGAGCATCCGATTGTGCCGGTGATGCTGGGCGAGGCTTCTGTTGCGGCGGCGATGGCGGAGAAGTTGCTTGCTCGCGGGATTTATGTGATTGCGTTTTCGTTTCCGGTGGTGCCTAAGGGGTTGGCGCGGATTCGGGTGCAGATCTCTGCGGCGCATTCGCGCGAGGATGTGTTGTTTGCGGTGGAGCAGTTTGGGGCGGTGAAGGTGGAGATGGGGTTGTAGGCGAGTTGTAAGTATTTTGACCCCGTGCGTGAAGAGTCTGCGCAGGTAGAAATAGATGCGACTCTTTACACTTTTTCTTCTCAGCCTCAGTGCCATGCCGGCGAGCCAATTGGTGCTCAATGGCGGGTTTGAAATACTGCTTTCGACCTTGGTGTCTCCGATTCCAGGAGGAATTGGAGAAGCGGCCCACTGGGGATCGGCGGGTGGATCACCGGACTACTACTCAAACTCGACGATACAGACTTTTGGCTATACAACAGCGCAATTTTGTTTGGCTGGGAATGCTTGTGCTGGCATCCTGAATGCTCCACCTGCTTCTAACAACAACAATACTGTGCAGTACGAATATCTGCAGACGGAGTTTGTTTCGGCCATGGTGGCAGGCGAGACCTATCAAATTGGGATGATGGCCGCGTTTGCGGATCGGGCACGGGTGTCGTCTCGAGATATTGGATTTCATCTTTCTACGAGTACGGCGATTAATAGTGCCGTTGGGGCTTCATGGTTGCCCATTAGCCTCACACCTACTTACAACAACCCGACGGGACAACTGATCACCAGCACTGCCTGGCTGCCATACCAGACGACCTATGTAGCGACTGGCGGAGAGCGTTATTTGACGATTGGGAATTTTGTTCAGAGCCCTGGATTCTTTGCTCCGACGTTCAACGGACCAAACTATAGCTCTGGATATTTCTTTATCGACAACGTAAGTGTGATCGGCCCGGACCCGGTGCCCGAGCCGGCGACGATTGCTGTGGTTAGCGCAGGATTGGCTCTGCTGGTGTGGCAGAGGCGGATGAGGCAAAGAGGGATTTGAGTGTTGCGCCTTCGAGCCAGTAGGGGAGAGTGCCGTAGTGGTTGAAGAGTTGGGCCTCGTAGTCTCTGGTGATGGGTTGGTCTTCGAGGTATGCGGGGGCGGTCTGGATACGTTCTCGGGTGAGGGCGAGGTGGGCTTTGGAATCCATCCAGTTGAGACTGGCGATCCAGGCCGGTGAGACGAGGACCTTTTTGCCGGGCCACCAGGTGCGGGTGGCTACTTCGATGTAGCGGATGGCCCAGGCTTCGTCGTCGATGACGAAGCCGTCGATGTGACCGAGTTCTCCGTCGAGGGCTTCGATGCTGTAGGCGTTGACGAGTTGCGTGCTGCGGAGGTGGGAATCTCTGGCTTCACGCGCCATGATCTGCTCTATCGATTCGTCTGGATCGCTGACCGGGACGGCGAGGTCCCAATAGACCGGGTATCCGTAGTAGCCCATGTAGGAGGCTTCGTGTTGGCGGGAGACTGGTTTGTGAGTGTCGATGTTGGGGCTGTTTTCAACCTGCTTTTTTGTGAGCACTACGTCGAGACATTTGGCCTGCCAGTCGGTATTGACGATGGCGAAGGGGGAGATGAGGACTTCTTTGCCACCCAGCCAGCCGCCGGTTTCGACGGTGAGATATCGGATTGCCCAGGATTCGTCGTCGAAATAGAAATCATTGACGGTGCCGAGTTCGCCGTCGGTGGCACGGATTCTGAAGCTGTTCAGGTCTTTTATGTTTTTTAGCATTTGGGTTTCCGCGATTGAGTTATGCACTTGGTGCACCAATGCGGCGGGATTGGGTTTTGGGGTGAGTGCGTATGACGCTTGATGGTCAGATGGCGTGGGTTGGTCAATGCTGATTTGTCTGGGCCTTATTTCATGGGGGGATGGGTTGGAAGCTTGCGTGCAGTTGAAGGTGTATATGAAACATTTGAAGCTGGTAGTGGTTGGTTTGGCGGTTTGTGTTGGCGTGATGCATGGTCAGCAGAATACGCGGCGTGCGGATATCACCGGGAATGCGGTGGACGGGAAGTGCACGATTGAGGTGACGGTGGATGGGGCGGCTGAAGTGGAGGTGCAGGGGACGGTGGGCAGAATCCGGAATCTGTCTGGACAGCGTGCGGATTGGGTTCGGTTTGTTTGCAATGGACAGATGCCGAACAATCCTCAGGACTTTCGTTTTCGTGGAATCGATGGGCGAGGGAATGTGCAGTTAGTGCAGGACCCGCGGCAGAACGGGGGAAGGATTGTGTTTCGGATTGAAGACCCGAAGGGTGGGCGTGAAGGTTATACGGTGGATCTGGAGTGGCGTGGCGGGAGTGGTGGGCAGTGGAATAGCGAGGATAACCGCGGGTGGAATGGGCCTAGTTACGGTAATGGCGGTGGGGTGTTTGGGAATGACAATAATCGCGACTCAAGATACTACGACCAGAACGGGCGTTGGAACTCGGCGGGGACGGCGCAGGCGAGTCAGATCTGCCAGTCTGCGGTGCGGGAGCGGATTCAGCGTGATGGGTTTCGGAACATCACTTTTCAGAATCTGCGGGCGGACTATAATGCTGGCCGCAATGATACTTTGACTGGAGTGGCGAAGGCAGGCCGGGGCATGGGACGGAATGTGAAGTATCAGTTTTCCTGCTCGGTGAATCTGGCTAATGGGCAGGTGAGATCGGTTGAGGTGAATCGCCGGTAGGACGATTGATATTATCGGCAGGAGTTCTTTATGAAAGCCTGGCGATTTTACGGATTCGGTGATTTGCGATTGGATGAGGTGGCCGTGCCTGAGTTGAAGGCACGGCACGTGCTGGTGCAGGTGCTGGTGGTGCAGCCCAGCGTGACGGAGGCGCAGCTAGCGGCTGGGGTGAGGACGCTGGCTTTTGAGAAGATCAAGAAGCGTTTGGAGACGGAAGCTCCTGTGCAGTTGTTTGGGCATGAGTTTTGTGTGCGGATTGTTGAGGTGGGGGCTGGGGTTACGCGCTTCAAGGTGGGGGATCGCGTTGCGGCTCGAGCCAAGTTGCCTTGTGAGAGTTGTCCGCTTTGTGTGAGTGGGCGGGGGCATTTGTGTCGTAAGGGGCCGATTATCGGGTTCCAGTTGCCGGGGTGCTTTTGTGAGTATGCGGTGTTGCCCGAGATTGCTTTGACGCTGGTGGATGAGCGGATCTCGGATAGCGAGGCGGCTTGCTTGCAGAGCTTGAGCGACAGCGTGGCTTCGGTTGAGACGGCTGATATCCAGATTGGGGATTCGGTGGCGATTCTTGGACAGGGGAGCATGGGCCTTGAGTGTATGCAGATCGCTCGGGTGAGTGGTGCTGGGAAGATTATCACGGTGGATGTTCGCGATGAGGCTTGTGCGATGTCGAAGGAGCTTGGGGCGGATTATGCGCTGAATGCTAATAGCGTGGATCCGGTGGAGGCGATTCTTGAGCTGACCGATGGGAACGGGGCGGATATTGTTTTTGAGTGTGCGGGTGGGAGCCCGACGCAGGGGCTGGCGGGGGTTCGCAGTGTGGTGCAGGCGATGCATGCGGTGAGGTCTGGGGGAAAGATTATTGGTGTGTCGTGGTTTGGTTCGCCGTTTGAGGTGGATGTGGATTTGATGCGGGAGCGGAGTTTGCGGTATCTGTTTCCGGATATCAGTACACTCGAGCATTTGCAGCATACGGTGAATTTGGTGGCGGCGGGACGGGTGAGGATGAAGCCTACGATTACTCATGTGCTTGAGGGGATTGAGCGTGTGCCGGAGGCTTTTGAGATTACTGCGAATAAGGGTAAGTACAAGGCGATTAATCCGGCACAGGTTAGGATGGCGGTATGAAGATGCGTGAGCGGTTGATGAAGTTTGGGACGGGGCCTGTGTCGGATGCTCTGGATAAGGGCGGGGCGATGGGGCATGAGATGCGGCCTTGGGCGGCCAGTGCGAAGATGGCGGGGCCCGCGTTTACAGTGCAGGTGCATACGGCGGATATTCTGATGGTGTCGAAGGCGTTGGCGGAGTGCCCGGCGGGGCACGTGCTGGTGATTGATGGGCATGGGGAGCAGAACACGGCGCTTTGGGGTGGGTTGACTACGATGTCGGCGTGGAAGAAGGGGCTGGCTGGGGTTGTGGTGGAGGGAGCGATTCGGGACTTGGCGGATATTCGAGTTAGTAAGTTGCCGGTGTTTGCGCGGGCGGTGGTGCCGAATGCGGGTGGGGGGCAGTATGTGGGTAAGTTGCAGGTGCCGGTGGCTTGTGGGGGAGTGGTGGTGCAGCCGGGGGACTGGGTGGTGGGGGATGAGGATGGAGTTGTGGTGATTCCGCTGGATCGGCTGGAGGAAGTTGTGGAGAAGGCGGGGCGGATTGTTGCGGCGGAGAAGCGGATTGCGAAGGCGATTCGTTCTGGTGTCGAGATCGCTACTTTGTTGCGGGTGGATGAGACGCTGGAGCGGAAGGCTAAGGAAGTTTTTGTGCCGCAGTTGCAGATGGAGAAGAAGTAACGCAGCGGAAGCCGATGTTGGCGCTGCGTTGGTTGGGACGGACCCAGTTGCGGAAGAAGGTGGTTAGGCGGCTTGCTGGATCTGACCAGGCTCCGCCCCGGATGATTTTGTATTGGCCGGTTTCCGGGCCTTTGGGGTTTTCTGCTGGGGATTGCTTGTAGTATTCGCGTTCGAACCAGTCGGCTGTCCATTCGGCCATGTTGCCGGACATGTCGAAGAGGCCGTAGGCGTTGGGTGGGTATTTGCCGGGCTCGCCGGGGCCAGCTTCTGTTGCGTAGCGGGCTGCTTTTGCGTCTGGTTTGTCGCCCCATGGGTAGGGCTTTTGCTCGTGGCCGCCTCGGGCTGCGTATTCCCATTCGGCTTCGGTTGGGAGGCGGCCGCCTTTCCATTCGCAGTAGAACTTTGCGTCGTTCCAATCGACGTTGTAGATCGCTATCTTGGCCATGCCTTCGGGGACCTGGCCGTTCAACCAATGGTAGGGTTTGCGGTGGCCGGTGGCTTTTACGAATTGCTCGTATAACTCGTGGGTTGTTTCTTTTGCGTCGAGCTGGAAGGCGCTGATTTTCACCTTGTGGACTGGACGATCGTCGAGGAGGATCTGGGGACGCATTTTGGTTGCGTCGTCTTTGGTTGTCTGCGAGCGGCCCATCTCGAAGGTGCCTGCCGGTATGTTGACTTGTTGGCTTAGTAAGAAGAGTAAGAGTGGGGTCACACGAAGAGGTCCGCGATTTCGTCGTCCATGGCCATTTCGGTGGCTCCCAGCATGTCGATGTAGCGGTAGGCGCGCTTGGACGGCGTGTTGGTGAGTTCTTTGCGCCAATCGATGCCTAATGCTGAATAAATGCTGGCGTAGACGTTTTCGGTTTTGATCTGTTGTTTGGTGTACTTCCAGCCGGTTTCGGCTACTTGCTCGCCGGTTGCGTTGGTCTTGCCGATGATACGGCCGGGCTTGGTGCCGCCGCCAGCGTAGAGGGAGAGGTAGGCGAGGTTGTAGTGGTGGCGGCCGGCGATTCCGTTGAGTGCGCCGGGGGTGCGGCCGAACTCGGTTGCTACTACGATTAGGGTTTCATCGAGCAGGGTTTTGCCGACGAGGCGAGGCGACTTGGTGGCGCTGAGGTCTCGCATGAGGTTGGCGAAGGCCTTGTCGAACTCGTTGCAGCGGATGTAGTGGTTCGACTTCTTGGAGTGGTTGTAGATGTCGCGGTGGTGATCCCAATCGGGGTGGGTGATGTGGATGTAGCGGGTGCCGGCGTCGGCGGTTACGAGGTTGCGCGCGAGGAGGCAGCCGAGGCCTACTTCGTTTTCGCCGTAGCGGGCCTTCTCTTCTTTGGACATGTCGAAGGCTTTGGGCCAACGCTCGTCGCCGAGTAGACGATAGGCGGAGGTTTGGAAGTCCTGGAAGGAGCCGAAGGCGCGGTCGCGGCCGGAGCGGTTGGGGGCCATGGCTTTGTCGAGCTCGCTGAGGAGGCGGTAGCGTTCTTCGAGGAGAGCGAGCGCGTCTTTGGAGGTGGGGGCGGCGCCGCCTCCGGTTTTGAGGTTGACGTCGAGGACGGAGTGGCGTGGGTGGAGGAAGCCGGTGGAGAGTGCGCCGCAGCCGGCGGTGTCGAGGTTGCAGCCGACGTAGGTGGGGAAGGTGTCTTTTTCGCGGCGCTGGGATTCGAGTTCCATCGCGATGACGGAGCCGACGCTGGGGATCTCAGAAGCTTGTGCGGGGTTGAGAGGGCGGCCGGCTTGCGTGTAGTATTGGCCTCTGAAATGGACGACTTCGTGGCTCTTCATGGAGCGGACGATGGTGACTTTGTCCATCTCTTTGGACAGTTCGGGGAAGAGACGGTTGCTGAGGTAAAGGTCGTTGCGGATGGGGCGGACGTCGAAGTCTTTTTGGGTGCCGAGGTCTTCTTTGAAGTCGAAGCTGTCGACGTGGGAGAGGGCTCCGGCGAGTTCGATGACGATGCAGAAGCGGGCGGTGCCGCGGGGGTTGGAACGGCCTGCGGCGCGGGCGGCCTGGGGGACCAGCGCTTGAGAGGCGAAGGAGCCGAGGAGACCGTAGCCACCGAGACGGAGGAGGTCTCGGCGGGCTGGGAGAAGGTCAGAGAGGCGGTGGTTCATGACTTAGTAATTGAAGAGAAACTCGGGGCTATTGAGTAAGGCCCAGAGAAGATTCTCCGCTCCTTTCTGACGGTTGGTGGCCATGGCTTTGAGGGCGACGGCGCTTTGTTCTGCAGTGGGGCGGCGGGCGATGCTGCGGAGGAATATCTGGTTGACGACTTGCTGGTTGTCTTTGGATTCAGCCAAGAGTGAGCTGACGTCGATGCGCTCGGTGACTACTTTCGATTGCATCAGGAGCATCGCCTGGAGGGCTGAGGGTGGGACTTTCTTTGGCATGTCGTCGCGGTTGGATTGGCCGAAGGTTTTCATGAAGCTTTGGACTTCGGCGCCGGCTTTTTTGGGCTCGGACATTTGCATGACCATGCCGACGCTTTCGACGCCGGTGGAGAATTTGCCGGGCTTGCCGGTGGCGAGGGCTATTGAGTCGTGGAGTTCTGGAGCGCTTAACATGCGAACGTATTTGCGGGCGTAGTAAGTGGTGTACTCGTCTTTCCATTCGCCGTCGAAGCGCGAGGAGAGCTGATAGGCGGCCGAGTTCATGATGTTGCGGAGGACGGTGCGGAAGGAGTGGTTGTTCTTTCGGAAGTCTTCGGCAAGAGCGTCGAGAAGGGCGGGGTTGGTGACCTGTTCGGGCTTGAGGAGGTCGAAGTCGTCGATGGGTTCAACGATGCCGAAGCCCATGAATTCTGACCAGAGCCGATTGACGAAGGCGCGGCGGAATTGGGGGTGGCTGGTGAGCATTCTCGCGAGGGCGTCGCGGTAGTTTTCGCCGGGTTGTGGACGCTCGCCGGTAAGGATGAAACGGGGAGTTGCGTCGCCGCCTCTGCGGGGTACGCGGACGATCGAGTCGGCTTTGGGATCGTAGTCTGGGCCGACGTCGTCAACGGTGTATTCGGTGTTGGCCTGGTAGCCGTTTTCCCAGTTCATGATCTGACGGGTCTTGCCGAACAAGGCAGCCTGGCCGAAGAACTCTTCACGCTTTTTGGAGGTGAGGAAGAGGTTTACTTTCTCGAGGTGGTTCTTGCCGTCGTGGCAGGAGATGCAGGCGAGGTTGAGGCCGAGGAAGACTTTCGAGTAAGTGATGGTGAACTCGTCGACGGTGTCGGGTTGGTTGACGAGGTCGTGGGCGTCGGGGGCTTCCGGGTCGTCTTTGGCTTTGACGAAGTCGCGCTGGTAGTAGAGGGAGCCAGGGACGGAGAAGCTGGATTTGCCGGCGCCGGTGAGGAGGTCTGTTACGACTTCATCGACGGGGCGATCGAGCTTGAGCCATTCGCGGAGCCAGAAGTGGAAGAGGTTGAGGCCGGAGCCCATGCGGCCGCCGGCACGGAAGAGGTCTTCAAAGTAGTAAGTCCATTTGTCGATGAAGGCCTGGCTGTTGAGGAGCTTGTCGATGAGCTTGGTGCGCTTGGCGGGGTCTTTGGAATTGAGGAAGGCTTCGAGGTCGGCAGGTGGGGGGATGCGGCCGGTGGAATCGAGCCAGGCGCGGCGGGCGAATTCTTCGTCGCTCGAGAGGGCGGCGTGGGGGATGCCGTCTTTGGCCATGCGACCGAAGATGTGATCGTCGATGAAGTTGATTCGCTTGACCGGCGTGGTGGAGGCGCGGGCTGGGGTGTAGGCGGCGGTGAGGCCGGCAGCAGCCTTTGACTTTTGCTCTGGTGGCGCGAAGAGGGGCTTGTGGGCTTTCTCGATTTCGGGGTCTTGCGCGAGGAAGGCTAGGAGGAGGAGGCTGGTCATTTCTTGGCCCTCTTGAGGATCTGGATGCGGCCGCCTTTGACTTCGGTGAGGTAGACTTCGCCGCGCGGGTTAATGGCCATCAGGTGGGGGAGCTGGAACTGATCGGGTGCGCCCCATTCTTCGAGGATCTTGCCGGTGCCCATTTCCAAAAGATACATCTTGTTGGTG
>JBIPMY010000508.1:0-4099 GCA_044376335.1 Bryobacter sp. | reverse complement strand
ATCCGCCCGGCCGCAACTAGCCACCGCCCGTGATCATTTCTCCAGTCTGCTGGGTGAGTCTGACATCGAATTAGAGAAGCTCTTCGCCGTTCACGACGCGACACCCGGCGAGGACACACTAAAGCAAATCCGCGGCTTGCTCAATCGCCGCCGCTACATACAAAATCTCCTTAGGGACGTGAATGGGTACCTTTCAAATTGACTTCGGCGACGCCGCCCAACCAGAACGCATTATCGGCATCGACCTTGGCACCACCAACAGTCTCGCTGCCTTCATGGACCTCACCGGCCCTGAAATCATCGCTGCCCCCGAAGGCGCGCGCATTGTCCCGAGCGTAGTAGCTCTTCTCGAAGACGGCTCACTTATCGCCGGTAACGCTGCCAAAGCCCGCCTAGCCGAGCATCCTCTCGAAACGCTCTATTCGACCAAGCGCTTTATGGACCGCGCTGCCTCACCACTAAAGATTGGCAATCGCGAACTCACTCCGCCAGAAGCCGGTGCCCGCATCCTGCTCGAGCTCAAGAACAACGCCGAAGCCTTCTTCGGCGAGCCCATCACCAAAGCTGTTGTTACCGTCCCCGCCTACTTCAACGACGCTCAACGCCAGGCAACCAAAGACGCCGGGCGCATCGCTGGTCTCGACATTCTCCGTCTGGTCAATGAGCCCACTGCCGCTGCTCTCGCTTACGGTCTGGACAAGCGCAACTCCGGCACCATCGCTGTTTACGACTTCGGCGGCGGCACCTTCGACATCTCGATCCTCAAAATCCAGGACGGTATCTTCGAAGTGCTCGCTACCAACGGCGACACGCATCTGGGCGGCGACGACATTGATAGCATTCTCATCCAGATTGCTCTCGAAGATGTGGCCACAGAATGGGGCGCGCCCATCAGTGACGATTCCGCTGCTGTGGAAACTCTTCGGCAAGCCGTCATCAAGGCCAAAGAGCAACTCAGCTTCGCGCTCTTTACTAACATTGACCTTGAATACAAAGGCAAGCGTTACCAGCGCGAAATCACTCGTGATCTCCTGGAGCGTCTCATCGCTCCGCTGATCGAGCGCACGCTAGCCCCCTGCCGCCTTTGTCTAGCCGACGCCAAACTCACCCACGAAGACATCGACGAAGTGGTGCTTGTTGGTGGTTCTACCCGGATTCCGATGGTGCGCAAAGCAGTCGAGAATCTATTCCGCTCCAAGCCCCATACTGAACTCAACCCCGACGAAGTTGTCGCACTGGGAGCCGCCATCCAGGCAGGCATCTTGTCTGGTGAAGTCAAAGACACGTTGCTTCTGGATGTCACCCCGCTTTCATTGGGACTCGAAACCATGGGCGGCGTAGTCACGAAACTCATTCACCGCAACTCAACCATTCCGGCTAGCGAAACCGAACATTTCACGACTGCCGTCGACGGCCAGACCAACGTTCTGATCCACGTCCTCCAGGGCGAGCGCGAACTTGTGAAAGATTGCCGCTCACTGGCCCGTTTTGAGCTCACCGGCATTGAACCCGTCCCTGCTGGGCTTGCACGCATCGAAGTCAAATTCCTGATCGACGCTAATGGCATCCTGAATGTTTCCGCCAAAGACACCCGCACTGGCAAAGAGCAAAGCGTCGAAGTGAAACCTAGCTATGGCCTCACGGACGAGCAGGTGGAAGCGATGATCCTCGAGTCGCTTACCAACGCCGAAAACGACATCCGTGAACGTCAGGTGCGCGAAGCCCGCGTCGAGTCAGACCGTATCCTTGGTGCCCTCGAAAGCGCCAAGCAAAGCGACGCCTGGTTCGAGCTTCCTGAAGAAGACAAGGCTGCTATCCAGACTGCACACAACGAGTTGCTTCTCGCCTATCATGGAGACGATCACAGACTCATCCAGGCACATATGGATAAGCTGGATAAAGCCAGTCTCAAACTAGCCGAAAACATGATGAACTCCGCCGTACGCGGCGCTCTCAAGGGAACCAAAATATGACCATCAAGCTCACCTGGGACAAAGCCGAAGACATCGGCATCGAACTCTACGAAGCCAACCCCGACATGGATCCGCTCCAGGTACGCTTCACTGATCTTCACAAGATGGTGATTGAACTCCCCGGCTTTGCCGACGATCCGCTCAAATCCAACGAGCCAAAGCTCGAAGCCATTCAGATGGCATGGTACGAAGAGTATAAGGAAGGCCAGGAATAGACCTCCAGTTCATTTTCGCCGTCATTAATATCATTATTAGTGACATCATTCTCGCGGGCGACAACGCTGTCGTCATCGCGATGGCCGTGCGTTCGCTCCCACCCAAAGAACGCCGTCTTGGTTCGATGCTCGGCGCAGGTCTAGCGGTAGGCCTTCGCATCGTACTCACTTTCTTCGTCGCTCAGATGATGAACCTCCCCTGGCTCCATCTGGTGGGCGGTGTTTTGATCCTCTGGATCGCAGTGAAGGTTCTGATCGATTCAGAGCCTGAAAGCGCCGATCACGTAAAGCCTGCCAATGGCTTGATGAGTGCCATGTGGATCATCCTCGTCGCCGACATCACCATGTCGCTCGACAACGTCCTTGCAGTAGCTGGAGCCTCCCACGGCAACATCTGGCTGCTGATCTTCGGCCTCGGCTTAAGCATCCCACTGGTTGTAGGGGCCAGCGGCATCCTCTCGAAAGCGATGGATAAATACCCGATCATCGCCTACATCGGTTCGGCCGTTTTGGGTCGCGTCGGAGCTCAAATGATCCTGGAAGAGAAGATGGTCAAGGAAGCGCTGCAGATGGGCCAATACAGCCAATGGGGCATCCAGTTGGCCTCAGCGCTAGCGGTTGTCGCAATAGCCAAGCTGATCCTCAAACGCCGTTCGCTTCCGTCCAATGCGTAAGCTTCAGGACACCCTTGCGAAATACGGGTCGCTCTTTCTGGTGCTGTTGAATGGGGCCCTCCTCATCTGCAACCCTCTTCCCTTTTGCATCGCATGCGAGCCTCAGCCCGAGCCGGGCCGGTTCGACGATTGGGTTTGGGCCTCACTACTATTCAGCCCATTTCTGGCAGGATGCTCTAAGTTTTCTGGTCGATCCGCAGTGCCGATTGCCGTAGTGTTCGTTTTGACTATGACTCAGCCAATCGGTGGCGTCACCTTAACGGATCTTTTGCGCAATGAAGGGCCATTCATCCTTTTTGCCGGTTCGATTGTGTCGGGTTCCCTCTATTGGTTGGGGAAGCTATCCCGATACTCATATCGCGCTTCCCTTGCGTTGCTGCTTGATCGTCCTTTGAATCAAACAATGCCTAGGTTGTAAGCTCGCAACCCCGAGGGGCTTTGTTCGATGTTTATCCGTTTGAGCTATTCCAAATTAATGGCTTCATCTGTGAACATCTTAGCGTTCAAACGTAAGCGTCGCAGTGCCCGCAGCACCCGTGTAAATCAGCTCCAACTGCCGGATTCCTTCGTCCTTGCCGCGATACGGGAAGAACACCAAACCTGCTTGTGGCAGTGCACGCTCACCCTCAGCCAGCACTGCTTTGGTTACCTTTAACTCCATCGCTCGCCGCAGCGGAAAAGGCATTTTCGGGGGCAGCGGCTTTGGGTCACCTGCGGCTCCGCCGCCTCCACCATTGATGCTTCCCTTCGACTTCTCAGCGTCGGGCGAAACTGGCGGCTGCCACTCTGGATCCTTAAGCGACTTCAGCGCCAATCCAAACTGCGTAGCCTGAGTCGGCATCTTTTTCCCATTGATTCGCAACGAGAAGTCTTCCCAGGTCAGCTTCAGCTTTGCATCGGGCTTGCCATAGAATGCCACTTCAATGACGACATAGTCTTCATTGGTGAACATCCCGTCTGGTGTCGGCACCGCATGGCCGACAAAATCTGCGGCGATGGTAACTCCGCCCACCTCAGCCTTGGCCTGATAATCGACTGCGCCAGCACGAGCTGGAACGCCATGCACTTCAACAGGTGCCTGTGCACACAAACTCAGTGCCCAGACACCGCCCATAGCCAAAATCAATCTCATGGATCGCATACCCTCTATTCTCGCTTGATCCTGCCGAGCGAATCAATTGCTTTCCGGGCCGCTTCTACTCCCCGGTACTGCGCCTCTTCAAAGATCGAGATCCCG
>JBIPMY010000148.1:0-13286 GCA_044376335.1 Bryobacter sp. | reverse complement strand
TCCGGATCAATGCGATCACCGAGCCGGTTTATCTGACCACAGGTGAGAAGCCGCAGAGCGGGAACTGGCGTCAGGAGTATGCTCGGATTCTGACGGCTGACAAGCAGTTTGCCCGGGCTACTGTGAATCACATCTGGGCTTATCTATTCAGCCACGGGATTGTGGATCCGCCAGAGGCATGGGACTTTGACCGGACCGACCCGAACAGACCGCCGCCGGGAGACTGGCCGCTGCAGAATACGCATCCGGAGTTGCTGGATCAACTGGCTGATTTCTTTGTCGCGAACAAGTTCCAGTTCAAGCCACTGTTGCGTCAGATTCTGAATTCTGAGGCTTATC
Organism: Bryobacter sp.; assembly: GCA_044376335.1. Lineage (GTDB taxonomy): Bacteria > Acidobacteriota > Terriglobia > Bryobacterales > Bryobacteraceae > Bryobacter. Next base: position 12,947 of record JBIPMY010000148.1, on the reverse strand, counting down.
AGTTGTCGAGCACTTATGCAGGCAAGTGGGAGCCGGCTTATGTGAAGTACTTTGCGCGGCATGAGGCTCGCCGGTTGAGTGCCGAGGAGCTTTATGATTCGCTGATTACCGCGACGCGGACCGAACAGCCGATGATGGCTGCGGGGATTGATCGTGTGCTTTGGTATGCGAACCAGTTGCCGGACCCGACGGAGCCTTCGACCGATTTTCGTGTGGTGGACTTTATGAACAATCTGGGCCGGGGGAACTGGATCACGATTGACCGGACTTCGGAGCCAACGATTCTTGGCTTGCTGTATTCGATGAACGATACGCAGAATGTGAACCGGACGCTAGGAAATTCGAGTGCGAGTGTTTCGAGCCGGAGCCGGATTCTGGAAGTGGATGCAAGCAGCCCGACGGACGAAGAAGCGATTCGGCGGCTGTTTATGGCGACGCTTTCGCGCTTCCCGAGCGATGCTGAGCTGGCAACGGCGCTGAAGTACCGTAACGGGGTACGCGCGCAGTGGCTGAGCGACCTGCAGTGGGCATTGGTTAACAAACTGGACTTCATCTTTAATCGTTAAGGCAGCCAATATGAACTTCATTCGCAAAACCTGTTCCGGGCACCTTCCTTTTACCCGCCGCCACTTTTTGTTTGGCACGGCGACGGCAGGACTTCTGGGTGCGCACGCCGATGCTGCTGTTACGACGTCGCGTGGAGTATCGCTTCGCAACACGGCGAAATCCTGCATCTTTATCAATCTGAATGGTGCGCCGAGCCACCTCGATACTTTCGATATCAAGGACGCGGCCTGGAATCCGCGCGACGTCGATGCGCGGGATTATTCGGGGAACCTGCGGATGTCGAGGCGGTACTTTCCGAAGTTGTCGACGCTGACCAATGATCTGCTGGTGTTGCGGAGTTGTTCTTCTTGGGAGGCGGCGCATGAGCGTGGGCAGTTCTACATGCAGACGGCGCATTCGCAGAACCCGGCGCTGGCTTCGGAGATTCCACATATTGGTGCGGTGATTGCGCGGGAGCGTGGGGCGAACGGGTTGATTCCGCCGTTCTTGAGCTTTAACCAGTCGAACCTTCAGGGCGCTACGTTTTTGGGCGGGCTGTTTATGCCGATGATGCCTCCGGCGTCGACCGGTGGCATTGGTACGCTGACGCATAACTTCTTTGGTAATGCGGAACAGTCGCAGACGCGGTTTGAGCGGCGGTTTAGCTTGCTCAAGGAGATTGATGCGGCTTTGCGTGAGGTGCCGGCGAACGAAGCGATGGCGGCTTATGGGGCTTACTACGATCGCGCCAAGGCGATGATGTACAACTCGGCTGTCGATAGTGTTTTCAAGTTTTCGACCGATGATCAGAACCGGTATGGGAACAACAGTCTGGGAAGGTCGTTGATTGTGGCGCGGAATGCGATTCGGGCCAAGAACGGCGCTACGTTTATCAATGTGACGCAGGGTGGCTGGGATACGCACGTGGGGCAGTTTGATATGGGGCAGACTCCCAATATCTATACGCTGACCAATGAGCTGGACCGGGCCGTTGGGAATCTGGTGGACGACCTGAAGGCTTCTGGTGATTTTGATTCGACCCTGATTGTGATGATGGGTGAGTTTGGACGGACGCCGGGCGTGCTCAATTCTCGCGCTGGCCGTGACCACTATCGCGATGTGATGAGCGTGGCGATGATGGGCGGCGGGGTGAAGGGCGGCAGGGCGATTGGCGCGTCTGATGCGAACGGGGCCAGGATTACTGATTTTGGCTGGTCGCAACAGCGGCCGATTTATGTCGAAGACATCACGGCAACGATTTACTCGGCGCTGGGGATTGACTGGACGAAGTCGATTGACGATACGCCTTCGAAGCGGCGTTACTACTATGTGCCGGGAGCGCCGGAAGGTACGTATCAGCCGGTGGAAGAGGTTTTCGGTTGATGCGCTGGTTGATTGTTTTGGTTGCTTGCGCGATGTACGGGCAGACGCCTGCTACGGTGCAGATTCTCTCGGATAGTTCGCAGGTGCTGGTGGGCAGGACGTTGCAGATGCGGGCGGTGGTGCGGGATGCGGGCGGGAACCGGATCGAGAATGCCAACATCACCTGGAACACGAACAACGCGACAAATGCGACGGTGTCGAGTACGGGCCTGGTGACGGCGAACCGGTTGGCGGTGGTGCGGATCTCGGCGCGAGCGGGATCGATTACGGCAGAGACGGCGATACAGACGATTCCGAGCCGGGTGGCGGTGGAGCCGGGCGGCGGGGAAGTGAACGTGTTGTCGACAGCGCAGTTTACGGCAACCGCTTTTGATGCCGATGACAAGCCGATTCCTGGGGTGGCGTGGACATGGTCGATTACGAACCTTCGCAACGGAGGTTCACAAACGGCACGGATCACCAATACGGGGTTGATGTCGGCAATTGCGGAAGGCAGCAATTTTGTGTGGGCTACGTTCAACTACGGTGATGTGCAGACCGGGTTGCAGCGGCAGTGGATTGCGGTAGCTCGCATCGATACGACGGTGCCTAAGACATACACCGTGAAGCGGCTCTATCACAACATCATGCAGCAGCGGAACAAGTATGAGATTCGGGCACGGCAATCGATGCTTTGGGCGACTGACAGCGGGGATCTGTTCTTTAACGTGAGCCTGGACGGGATGGCTGGCGGATTGATGAATTACCGGGACGGGAACTTCAAGATGGTGTCGGCTGCAGGGCAGCCGAGGTTTGCGTCGGGATCGTTTGCGAATGAGTTTTTTGTGCACTCGATTACTCGCAATGGGCGGATTCTGTCGCATGAGGATACCAATATCAATGGGCGGCAACTGTCGATGGGGAACCGCGATGGGCTGGTGCCTTTCTTCTCCAACAACACGCCGCTGGTACCGGGGACGGAGGCGACTTCTGGGGTGACTGCTACGCGGCATTCGATGTCGACCAACGGGCAATTGCTAATTCGGGCGAGTTTTCGCTTTGAGAATAATCCGACTACTTATGCCGGGATTTTTCGCGGCTTCAACAACCGGATTATCGAGTTGTTGATCAGTTCGCAGGAATCGGTGCCGGAGCTTCCCGGAACTGGCCTGATCTCGATTGATAACGACTACGGGATTGCCGATGATGGGACGGCCTATTACAGCGCGACGCTGGGGGCCAATCGTGTGTTCTACAAGCATGCGCCGAGCGAGGATCGCAAGAAATTGCTGGCGATCAACGATCCGTTGCTGGGATCGACGGTTCGCAGTTTTGTGGGCGGACGAGGAAATCAGCCGACGTTTTGGGTGGAAGAAACCAACAACACAGTGGTGATGGCGGTGGCGTTGAATAACAGCACCAATCATTTCATTTCGATCGATAAAGATGGCAGGGTACAGAATCTTCAGTATTCGGGATTAAACGGCATTCTGTGGCATCATCCGGCGCACGGGACTTTGATTCACGGGAATCCTTTCAACAACCGTGGGAATGGCGTTTATCTCTGGAAGCCCGGCGAAGAGCTGAAGAACGTGTTTTTGTATTCGCGGCCGAATGTAGCGGGTACGAATCTGGAAGACATCGAGTCTGGTGCGGTTACGGCTTCGGGGCAGGTTTATTTGATGGCTCGTACGGCTACGGCCAATATGGCTGTGGCGAAGATGGGTGAGAACCCGGAGTATCTGATTTACTCAGGGCAGCAGGTGGAAGTGGAAGCGCCACTGAATTTGCTGACGCTGATCTTTGGGGGCCGTACGGGGCCGCCGCATGTGCTGACTGGTGGGACTACTGGCGGGGTGGCCGAGTTTAACGGTACGGATTTTGTGCCGAGGCTTTCGATTGGAGAGCGGCTCTTTGGCAGCATGTACTTTGGCGGCTTTCACGGCGGGACAGCGAATATTCGCAAGGCTCCGAATGGCGATATTTACGCGATTGTGCCGGCAGGGGTTGTGCGAGTTTCGGGCAATGGTTCGCCTGAGTTGCTGATTCCCTTCCCGCTTCGGGTGGGCACGTTTACTTATAATCTGCCAGGCCAGATTGAAGTGAACGCGAGCGGGGATGTACTGATGCATGGGTCGACCAGCGCTGGCGATAACCGTATGTATATCTGGTCGAACGGGACGGTTACGAGTATTGTGAATCTGTCGGGGACGGCGGCCACGGCTTCGACCCTTGACAACCGGATCGTGTCGGGCTTTGACAGTTTTAACTTCTCCGATGATGGAAGGGTGCTGGCTTCGTTGCGTTTCCGCAACTTAAATGTGCCGGTGCTGTACCTGTACGCGAACCAGACCTGGACGCGACTGGCAGAGCCGAATCTGACGGTGGTGGGGCCGCACCGGATTACTGGCGTGCAAAACTTGCACCGGACGGGATCTGGCAAGTTGTACGCGGTGCTGACGACGCAGGCGGGCGGGAATATTCTGACCGAGTGGAAGGGTAGCGACTGGGAGATCTCGGTGAACAACTCGAGCGTGATGCCGAACGGGCAGGTAGCCAATTCTGTGACCACGCTTGATGCGAACCGGCGCGGGGATGTGTTGTTTCAACAATCGAATGGTGGCAACAACTTTCTGCTGGTTCGGCCGGCTGATGACCCAACGAAAATCCGACAGGTGATCAATCTTTTCCGGCCGACGGCAGAGGGGGATTACCTGGTGCGCGTGAATTCGATCGACTTCCGGGATGATGGTACGGTGTACTTTCTGGCGATGACGTCGGACGACGAAACGGTGCTGTACGAGGCCAAACCAGCCAACTAAGTGTTAACCTGAACTTTCCGGCCTATTTAAACCATGTCCATCCAGATTTTTGTTGAAGGCAAGATTGCGCCCAAAGGCGAGTTCCTGCGTCCGATTGAAGGGCGCAACAGCGCGGAACTACTGGGCCGGCATTTGTACCTCAGCCTGGTAGGGGAAGTGCTTCCGCGGACCTTGCTCGACCACCTGGGTTTGTCGAAGATGCTGCTTGGGGCGTCGAGCGGATCGAATTTCCTTTTGTTGCTGCCTCAGGAATTCCAGGGCAAGACTGAAGATTTTCTGCGGCTGGCTGCGGCGAACATCGATGAATTGAGTGCCGGGGAGTTGGTATTCAACTGGGCGATCACGGAGAATCTGGGCGACTGGTCTGTGGTGCGGAAGCGTCTTTTTGAAGAGATGCAGCGGGGTAAGGGCACAAAGGCAAGAGCCGAATCGTTTTTGCCGGTGGAAGCCGGACATTACCGGGCCGACTACAACTTCTTTGCCGCGCTAGCCAATGACGGGCCTACGGCGACGACGGTGGGTGTTGACGATGCAGCGCCCGGGCGGTTTCATTTTGGGGAATCGAAGTTTAGCTACAGGCTGGGCTATGACATGGAATCGCTGCCCTGGACGGCGCATCTTGATCTGTCGAGCCTGAAGCGGCGCAAGGGTGCGGCGATGACGGTGGCGGTGGATGCGCTGGAGATCCGCTTGCGGCGGGCAAATTCTGTGGAAGAGCATTTGCGGCTGAGCCATCTGTACAAGAACTTCTTTGCCGGTGAGTTGCAGACCTTGTTGCTGAGGCTGCCGGACTGCACGGGCAAGATTGCGATTCTTGATTCTGGAATTGAAGGCTTCACGGTGTACGGCGATATTGATGCGTTGCTGAAGGTATCGCAGGAGATTCACCGGCTCTTCCAGACGATGGCCGAGGTGAGTTTGAATGAGACGGCTGGGGCGGAAGGCAAGAGCATCAGTGCTGCAGTTGCCGCCGGAGATCAGGCTGCTGCTGTGGCAGAAGTGCATTCGGCGCTGAAGCTGGCGCAGGCCTCGTCTCGTGATTCGATCTTTATGTTTGGCCGGGTGCTCGATTGGAAGCAAGTACCCGATGCTCTGGAGATTCGCGAGCTGTGCTTGCGGATGATCCGTAACTATGGCGCAAGTCCGCAGTTTGTATCTGAGTTGTCCGGTTTCTTCAGGGAAAGCGGCTATCAGAGCCTGCGGCGCAAGACAGGGCGCTTTGAGAGGCCCTGGCGGTTGTACCGGCGATTGAGCCTCGCGCTCGAAACCGAAAATGAATCGCGTGATTTTGAACGCACGCGCAACCGGCTACTTGCTGAGTTCATCGGCAAGAATGCTGGCCAGACCAGGCTGAGGCCTTCGGGCCGAGTGGGCCTGGAATTAACCCGAATCTCGATCAACGCTTAAACGCGAGGACACACCTAATGTCGGAAGAAGCAGTCAAGCAAGAAGCAGTCAAGCAGGAATCTCCGGCCTCGGAAGCACCGAAGGCGGATAACAGACCCCAGAGAACAGGACGCCCGCCGCAGCAAGCGCAGGGTGGACGGCCTCCGCAACAAGGAAACCGGCCGCAAGGCAACCGGCCGCCGCAGGGCGGTGGTGAGCGCGGTGGAGATCGTGGTGGCCCACGACCGCAGCGATTTGGCGACTTTGCCCCGGACATCGACCTTGAGAAGTTGATCGCAGATGCGTTGTATCTGGACAATCAGGCACACGCGGTAGTGGCTCGTTTACGCGATATGGATTCTGGTACGAAGAGCCAGTTGCGACGGTTTTATAACGCCGTTCGCCGGGCCTGCCGTACGGTGGAGAGCGAACGCCAGCACGAGTTTGTCATGCTGCGTGCGCGTCTTGCGTATACGATTGCCCGCCACGGGCTGCGGAGCCTGGACGTGCTGGAGCGCCTGCTGTTGCAGGTGACACGTAAGAACGACCAGCGCGGCTACGAACGCTTTCGCGATCTCTTCGAGGCCATTGTGGCCTACAACGAATAAGGGGAACCTCCATGAGTTCACATACTGCACAAACCGAACTGAGCTTCCTCGGCAAGCTCCTGATTGAAGGCGAACTGGTTTGCGAGACCGGCCTGCACATTGGTGCCGGCAAAGGGACACTCGAAATCGGCGGGGCCGATAATCCAGTTGTAAAAGATGCTTTTGGCCGCCCGTATGTACCGGGTTCGAGCCTGCGTGGACGTTTGCGTTCGCTGCTCGAACAGGCAATGGGCCTGGCGACGCCGAAGCAGCTTGTTTATGTATCGAAGCGCAAGGGTCAGGAAGTGCGCATTCACGCCTCTGATTCACCCAGCGACGAGATCTGCCTGCTCTTTGGCCGCGCGCCGGGACGTGTGGAACGCGTTGAAGGTGAGGCGCTGAGCCAGAACACGATTACGCCTGCGCGGTTGACTGTTTATGACGCGGCGCTCAATCTGGACAGCATCACGGCACCGATGCGTGAGAGCCTTGACGATGAGCTGACTGAAGTGAAGAGCGAGTCTGCAATTGACCGCATTACGAGCCAGAGCCAGGCGCGGACGCTGGAGCGCGTGCCGGCTGGTGCGAGCTTCAAACTGCGTCTTGTTTTGGATGTGCTTTGCGAAGCCGATAAGGAATTGATCGGAACGATCATCCAGGGGCTTGCGTTGCTTGAGGACGATACGCTTGGTGGCGGCGGAAGCCGTGGCAGCGGGCGTGTGAGCTTCTCTGGGCTGAAACTGACGTGGCGCAATGCGGGTTACTACAAGGGCGGAGCGGAGACTGAAGTGGCTACAGCGGCCGATGTCGCCGGTTTGCGTGCTGTTTCTGCTGAGCTCGCTCAGAAGCTCGAGGCCTAAGCGCCATGCCGTCCACACCACGCGAGCCCGCGCTGCTGGTACGCTTGCGCCCGACAGGGCCCTGGCGCATTGGCGGTGACAGTGGCCGTCAAGATGAACTGAATTCGACCTTCCCCTCAGACCGTGTGTTTAGCGCGGTGACGCAGGCGCTGGCCCAATTGGGTGAGCTGGATGCGTGGCTGGCGGCGACGGTTGCCGGCGGGAAACCAGCAGTGCGGTTTACTTCGATGTATCCGTATTTTGGGCGGCAGCTTTTTGCTCCCGCGCCGGTGACGTTGTGGCCGCCTGCGCAGGCGACATCGAAAATGAACTGGCATGCAGCGAAGCTGATTCCGTTGAGTGTGATCGATGAGCTGCTGGCTGGCGAGCCGTTTCGCGAGGACCGCTGGGAAGTGGATGGCGTGAGTGGATGCCTGTTGCCGGCTGGATCGCAGACGCCGTTTCGGGAGCGGGTGCGGGCAACTGCGCCGGTGGACCGTGTGACGGCAACCAGCGGCGAAGCTTACACGAGCGGATGCCTTGAGTTCAATCAGGGTGTTGGCTTGTGGCTGGGAATTCTGTTTGCAGACCAGACGGCGCGCGAGCGTTGGGATGGGCCTGTGCGTGCGGCTTTCCGCTTGCTGGCTGATTCCGGGTTTGGTGGTGAGAGGTCTCGCGGTTGGGGCCGGGCGGAGAATCCGGAGTTCCAACAGGGGAACTGGCCGGGGATCATTCTGGACCATCAGCCTGCGGAGACGGAAGGCAACTCGGCTTACTGGTTGCTCGGATCTTATGTACCTGCGGCTAGTGACAGTGTGGACTGGAAGAGCGGCTATTACGAGTTGAAGCGGCGCAATGGCAAAGTGGAATCGATTGCCGGTTGGGGAAGCGACAAGAAGAGTTTGAATATGGTGAGCGAAGGCGGCGTGGTGGTGGCAGCAAGTGCTCCTACTGGCGCGGCCGTCGATGTGGCCCCAGAAGGGTTTGCTCACCCGGTGTGGCGGGCGGGATTTGCCGCGGCCGTAGAAGTACCGTGGAAGGCACCGAGCTTCCAGTTGCCACTGCCGCCGGCCAAGGCTGAGCCGGTGAAGCGACGCGAAGTGGAGCCGGAAGCCGTGCTGGCTGACATCTATCTGACCGATGCGATTGTGGTGGAAGAGGCCAATGTGGTGGAAGAAGCCAACATCGTTGAAGAACCACGCTACGTCGAGGAGGACAACTGATGAAGTATCGTGCCACCATCCTCACGCCTACGCTGGTAGGTGACGGGCAGGCATTATCGCCGATCGATTACATGGTGTGGAAAGACCACGTCAATGTACTCGACCAGACCAAGATCTTTGCGCTGATGGCAAAGCGGCCCGTGTTTGAAGGTTATCTGACGCAGCTGCGCAAGGCCGAGAAGTTTGACTTCCAGAATTGGGGAGGCCTGGCGCAGAGTGCTGCCCTGCGGCGCATCCCGTTTGAGAACCCGGCTTATTCACCGATCTGGGACCGGACGCGTGCTGATGATTTGTTTATCCCGACCTTCATGAAGGGCGCGCATGGGCATTATTTGCCGGCGAGTGCGATTCGTGGAGCGCTGCGGACGGCGATTGTGCACAAGTCATGGAGTGAGCGTGGCGAGAAGTTGTTTAGCGCGCTTGAGCAGCAGTTTCAGAATGAACGTGGCTTCCGCTATGCCGCACAGGCTGAGGAGAGCGCGGCGATGGGTTCCCGGGGCAAGGACCGCATGCGTGCGGTGAGCATCGGAGACTCGAAGCCGGTTTCGGCCGAGAGCTTCCGGGTGTATCTGACCCGGACTGCGAAGCTGGTGAAGCAGGGCGAGAAGTTTAGTGTGGACTGGAAGCCTGCGCCGACCTTTGCCGAGATGGCGCTGCCGGGGACTCTGTTTGAAGGAGCCTGGAAAGAGAAGTCGAGTCATCAGCCGATGGCAGATGCGGCGAATCTTTGGGCATCCAATCAGCTACAAATTCAGAAACAGTATGCCGAGCGCAGTGGTCTGCCTATCTTGAAGCAGATACTTGGTGAATTAGAAAAACGACTGGATATGATTCGTGGCGGCAACCGTGGTTGCCTGCTGCAGATTGGCTGGGGCGGAGGCTTTGCCTCGAAGGCAGCGATTGGGGACACGAGTTCTCCGGCGTATCGGGAGATTCTGAAGAGAATGCCATTCTATGCGTCTGCGCTGGCGACGGGACTTCCCTTCCCTAAGACGCGCCGCGTGGTGTATCTCGAAAATACCCCGGCTGCACTGCCCGGTTGGATCCATCTGGAATGGATGAATTCATAAATAGTGCCACATGTTACGATAAGTATTCTGGATAGGCTTTTGAATGTATAACGGCTTTTTCGGTCTGAAAGAAGACCCCTTTAATCTGAGTCCGGACCCTGCGTTCCTTTACCGGAGCCCCATGCATGAGGAGGCTTTAGCTAATCTCATCTATGGTGTGCAGTCGCGTAAGGGCTTTATTGTATTGACCGGAGAAGTGGGGACTGGCAAAACGACGATGCTTGAGTGCCTTCGGGATTACCTGGAGCAAGCAGGCGTCGAGTTTGCGTTTGTATTTAACTCACGCATTACAGCAGATCAGTTTTTCGAGATGATCGCCTATGACCTCGATTTACGGTGCGATCGTACTTCAAAAACCGAAGTGTTGTTTGCCTTGAATCATCTGCTGATTCAGCAGGCCAATGAGGGCCGCACGAGTGTACTGATCGTGGACGAAGCGCATAACCTGGAATGGGATGTGCTGGAAGAAATTCGTTTGCTGGGGAACCTTGAGAACCCTCGCATTGGTAAGCTGCTTCAGATTATCTTGAGTGGCCAGCCGGAGCTGGATCGCAAGCTGGACGCACCGAATTTGCGACAGTTGAAGCAGCGTATTGTGCTGCGTTGCAACCTGCAACCGCTGACGCTCAAAGAGAGCACCGAGTACATCGAGTCGCGCCTGGCGCATTGTGGCATTGAAGGACAGACGATCTTCCCTGAGGCGTTGCTGGCTGAGATTCATTTGCGGACACAGGGGATTCCGCGTCTGATCAATGCGGTTTGCGACAACATGCTGCTGGGTGCATTTGCTCAAGAGACGAAGGTCTGCACGACCGAGATGCTCGATGAAGTGAGCAAGGATATGCGTCTTGAGTGGCCTGGGCGGCGGTTGAATCGTGTGCGCGGGCAGAGCGAATTTGAGCCTAGCGGTTATCCGCAGGGCGACTAAGCGCCGATCGCCCAATTCTCCTTTTGATCCATCACAGTGGCCAGCCGGTCTACGGCTGCGCGGATTTCTGATTCTGGAAATCCAGCGAAACCGAGTACGAAGCCAGGGTCGACTTTTGCCTTCCAACAGTAGCGGCTGATGGATGGCACTACAATGCCCTTCTTTAATGCCTGCTGGCTCAAGAACTCATCGTCAATTGAGGAGTGGAGTCGACCGACGGCGTGCATTCCACACTGCTGACCCTCGAGAGTGAGAGCACCTCTTAGGCGAATGCGCACGGCGTCTTGAAGTACTTCGAGCCGCTCCTTATAGAGTGCTCGCATGCGGCGGATGTGGCGGGCAAAGTGGCCTTCTTCCATGAAGAGGGCGAGAGTGGCTGGATCAACAATCGTAGGATTGCCGTCGACGCAGGACCTGGCATGTTCGAAGAGATCGACGAGGCCGGAAGGTACAACCAGATAGCCAAGGCGGAGTGAAGGAAAGAGGACCTTGCTGAGGGTGCCCACGTAGATGGTAGATCCGCTTTGATCGAGGCCCTGAAGACTGGCAATGGGTTTGCCTTCATAGCGGTATTCGCTGTCGTAATCGTCTTCGAGGATGTAGGCGCCGGTTTCGCGGGCATAGTCGAGGAGCTGGAGGCGGCGTTCGAGACTCATCGTGCTGCCGAGCGGGAACTGGTGTGAGGGGCTGACGTGAATGAGGCGTGCGGGGCCGGACATAGAAGCGCCGGCGTTGATGTTCATGCCTTCCCGATCGACCGGGACCGATTGCATGCGGCAGGCGAATCGTTCGTAAACCAGCTTTGCGCCGTTGTAGCCGGGGTCTTCCATCCAGACAAGATCACCGGCGTTGAGAAGGAGCGAGGCGGAGAGATAAATGCCTTGCTGGGAACCGCAACAGATGATGACCTGAGCAGGCTCGCAGCGGACACCTCGACTGTCGCGGAGGTAGCTGGCGATGGCACGGCGGAGGGGCCAGTAGCCGAGTGGGTCGCCGTAGGTAAGTAGTTCTTTTTCGCCGTGACGCAAGACTGCGCGGCGGCACTGTTCCCAGATTTGCATCGGGAATTCATCGAGCGCTGGAACGGTGGGTCTGAGTGGAAGTGAGGGGAATCGCTGGCAGGCGAAATTACGAGATTGGGTGACTCGTGCGCGGAGTTCAGCAGCGCGCCGTTCGGCAATGGCTGTGCAGGCTTCGCGGCCAGAACTGGAGGCTCGGAAATAGGATTCCGGGACACGGCTGGTGATGAAGGTGCCTGCACCCTGGCGGCCTTCGAGGTAGCCTTCGGCAATGAGCTGATCAAAAGCACCCATTACCGTGTTGCGAGACACACCCCAACGCTTCGCAAGTTCGCGAGTGGAAGGAAGGCGGCCGCCGGGTTGGAGCTGGCGGCTGACAATCGCTTCGCGCATGGAAGAGTACAACTGGAACTGCATCGAATCAGACTTGGCGGGGTCTAACTGGATCATGTTCATCGTCAAACTTGGATGTTGCATGGCCTATTTCATCATCGACCAGAAAGCAGGTGAAATGCCAGAGTGGCACCACGGGGTGACTGGCGATTGGCACCATAAGTGGCGCGGAGGCGCGGAGTGGATTGGATCTTTTGGAGTTTGAAGATGGATGTCATCTTCAGTCATGCCAATTCTTTTCTTGCCCATGTTGAGCCCGGACTGGATCGTCAAAAGCAATGCGCAGGCGCATGTGCTTCATGCGGAGGCCCAGTATGAACGTGCAGAGATGCAGTATCGCGCGATCCTGCCGTGGGCTGGACGGCGGCAGCGAGCGGTGGTGCTGAATAATCTGGCGATGTTGCTTAAGGATCAGGGACGAGCCTCAGAAGGCTTTGCCCTGTTGGAAGAATCGCTTGAGATCCGGCGCATCGAATATGGCCCACGGCACCATGAGACCTGGATTTCGTTGAGCAATCTGGGTTCACTCTATGGTGCGACTGGAGATTGGAAGACGGCGGGCAAGCTCTTTCGCCAGGTATTGAGTGAGAGGCTTGAAGCAGGCGAGGCCCGGCAGGCGGGCCTTGCCGATTCATACGTGAATGTGGCGCTGGTGGAGAAGCTGGAGGGTCGATTTGTAGATTCGCTGAAGCATCTTTCTGAAGCATTGGCTATACAGAAGCAGTTGGAGAAGCCACATTGGAAATCGGTTGTGGCATTGCACAACAATCTG
>JBIPMY010000147.1:0-13311 GCA_044376335.1 Bryobacter sp. | reverse complement strand
TTCAAGCGACTCTACAACCTTCCTCACGATGGTAATAGAGTCGAATCAGAACCAGCAGCAGAGCACTCAAAAGAACCGTGCAAGGCAATCCACCCTCGGGCCCGTAACTCCCCCCGGTCCAGATCTTGTCTGCTTTCCAGTTGATCGTAAAGGGCACCAGCGGAATCGAGATCCCACTTACGTTCAAACCAAACAATACGGTCGCAAAATTCCAGCCAAAATGGGCACCCGCCGCAGCCCACAGGCTCCGCCTCCAGGCCATCAGCATTGCCAGTGTTGCCCCAGCCAGAAACGTGTTCATCATCGAGTATTCGTCAGCCCCGGGATTGCTCCAGTGAAGGATTGCAAACGGGGTGCTCGTAATCACGACAGCCCCCAGCATGTGCACCGGCTGAACCAGAGTCTGGAAAACGTATCCTCGCAGGATTAACTCTTCACTGAAGGCAGCAATGAACATCAGTCCCGTGAGTACCACCAATCCGTAAGGACCGCGAATTTTGGTTTCGGCGCTACTAAACTCGCCCATGCCCATCAGCAGAAGTGGCGCAACAATCAGCGCAACCATCAGCCCTCCGCCCAGTATGGAAAACAAGGTTTCGGCAATTGCCGAGCGATTCAGCGGAAGCCCCAGATCCCCAAGCCTGGCTTGATGAGCAAAACGCAGCAGCAGCCACGAAATCACAAGCCCCATGATCAACTCTGGAATCGACCGCAGCAGGTTGATAGCCAGCATCCTCGGCATCGGAATCAGAAAATACCATCGCTCAATCACCAGATGCAACAGAATCGCACTCGTCACCATTGCAACCAGCGCCCCGCTACTGCGCATCAGCGCGGCAATAGCAACCAACGAACGGAAGATCCAGCCTTCAGGGATCGGTGGCTGCTGCGGTTGGTCATAAAGCACTTTTCCCAAACCTAACACAGCACCGCGCTCTGAATCAGAACAAGATGTCAGCGGCCTTCAAAGAGTCGCGTAGCACCCTCTCCGATCGGAGGCAAAGCGATCGGCCGGCTCTTGGGCTGAGCGGTAGTCAGGAAGAGGCTTACCGGGAAAACCAGGCAGACCACCGCGAAGCACACCACCAGTGCCTGCTCAAGAATCGAATAGCGGTAGAGCTGCGGGAACCAACTCATGAATACATAGAACAGCAACACCTGCCAGGCGAATACAGGCAGAGCGTAATGGCCAACAGCGACAAACACTCTGCCCTGCCGTGCCAGCCTGAGCAGTGGCCCAGGCACCAGCCATAAAAAAGCCACCCACAGATAGAGGTTCAGAATCACCAGCGGCCCGGCGTGGCTTCGATCAATCCACCATGAGGGGATGGCCTGCGCGAAAGCATCCAGGCCAAAAATCTCCGCGTGCCTGAGCATCACCAGCGCGATCATAGAGCCGAACAGAGCCAGATTGAGCGACTTGCTCTCCTGAGGCCTCTCAAGTGGTTGAGTGGCCTGCGTGAATCCAAGGTAAAGCGAGGTCACATAAAGAAACTGCCACCCTGCACTGTCAAAGACTGTCGTAAACGGGGGCATCGGCAGGCTGTAGCCGAACTGGGCAGCCAGCCAAATCAGAAAACTTGGCCCAAGAATCGCCTTCTCGTGCCCGCTCTGAAATCGCTTCAGAATCCAGGGCGTGCACAGCAGAAAGAAAATGTACATCGGCAGAAACTCAAGTAGAGGTGCATCCGAGTTCAGCAAGGCAGAACTCATCAGCGCCTTCCACGGGCGATTCACTGCGTCCTCCACTTCGCGTCCGAAGGGTGCATAAACGGCAAGTGTCAGCGTGATCAGCGTGACGCACAAATGCAAGCCATAGGCCTCGGCGGCTCGACGCCAAATATGGCGATAAATGCTGAAGGGGTCTGGGGCACCCAGGTATCGCGTGTAGTGCTTGGCCAGAGAGAAGCCCGAGAGAAACACAAAGACGGCAGCCGCGCAGAAAAAACCGAGTGGCCGATAAGTAAAAATCGACAACCAGTGGTTCCGCAAATGGTCCATCATCATTAGCGGCAGGCACAACCCACGAACGAAATCGATCGTCAAATCACGTGCACCGTATCTCGCTTCCTGAAGATCCATTTGTACTATCCCTTCAATCGGCCTGGCATAGAATTGCAGGCTGGGTAAAAAAGCTGATTTTTATCTCGCGTCTACCTTAGCTCGAATGGAACATAATCAGAGAGGAACTTTAAACCCTTTCTTTCTTATGGAACCTACCACCCCCTTTCGACTTGATGGAAAAGTTGCGCTTGTTACCGGCGGTGCCAGCGGCATCGGTGAGCGCACCTGCAGAGCCTTCAGCCAGGCTGGCGCGAGCGTAATCGTCGCCGACATCGATACAAACAAAGCCGAGGCTCTCGCAGCAGAACTGCCCGGCAGCCGGGCGATGCATTGCGACATCACCAGCGAGGAATCCGTCAAGCATGTCTTCCAGCAGATTCCGCATCTCGACTTGCTGGTCAACAACGCCGGCATCGGCCTTGTTGGCGGAGTAACCGAGACCGAAGTCTCCGACTTTGAAAAGATCTTCAAGGTCAATGTCACCGGCATGTTTATCGTCACCAAACATGCGGTGCCGCTCCTGATCGCCAGCCACGGCGCGATGGTCAACATCGGCAGCGTCGCCGGCCTTATCGGAGTTCGCCGCCGCTTTGGCTATTGCGCAAGCAAAGGCGCTGTCGTCGCCATGACACGCCAGCTTGCCGTCGACTATCCCACCGAGTTCCGCGTAAACTGCATCTGCCCCGGCACCGTCGATACGCCCTTTGTCGAAGGTTACCTTGAGAAGTATCACAAGCATGAAAAAGACAAGGTCCGCGGCGAGCTGAACCAGCGCCAGCCCATTGGCCGTCTTGGCAAGCCCGACGAAATTGCTCACCTGGCCCTCTATCTTTGCTCCCAGGAAGCCGCCTTCGTCAACGGCAGCGTCATCACCATCGATGGCGGCTGGACCGCAGCTTAAGCGAAACAGATTAGCCTCGGGGCTCGTCTTTCTACTAAGAAACGCCTATGAAACTACTTTTCTTCTTCCTTGGCTTGGGGCTCTTCGCCCAGGATCCTCCCGTTGTTACCTTCAAAACGGAGGTGGTTGCCAAAAGCACGAAGGCGGTGAATTACCGTCATCGCATGGGGGCAACCAACGTCGATTTCAAGGGCACTGCGCAGATGCCGCAAGCCCTTGGCAAGGCCAAAGTAGAAAGTAAAGCGGGACGAATCGAAATTGACTTCGAGATTCGTAACATGGAAGGCGCCACCAAATTCGGCAACGAGTATCTCACCTATGTTCTGTGGGCGATCACCCCGGAAGGGCGCCCCCAGAACCTTGGCGAGGTGCAGCTCTCCAGTGGCCGCGGCAAGCTGAACGTCACCACCGAACTGCAGGCCTTCGGCCTCCTCGTAACGGCTGAGCCTTACTTTGCCGTAACCATGCCAAGCGACCTGATTGTCGCTGAAAACGAGCTCCGCCAGGATACCCTCGGCCGCTTCGAAACAATCGACGCCAAGTACGAACTCCTCCAGCGCGGCGAGTACGCCAAGATGGCAAATCCCATCAAGATGCTGCTCGACCCAAAGGTGCCCCTTGAGCTATACCAGGCCCGCAACGCCTTGCTCATCGCCAAAAGCGTCAAAGCCGACAAGTACGCTCCTGAAGTAATGGTCAAAGCCGAAGCCAGCCTCAAGCAGGCCGAAGAATACCAACTGCGCAAACGCGAGGCCAAGCCCACCGCAATGATGGCTCGTGACGCCGTCCAACGCGCCGAAGACGCTCGCGCCGTAGCCGTCAAACGTGCTGAAGAAGAACGCCTCGAAGCCGAGCGCGCCGCAGCCGCAGCCCGTGAAGCCGCAGCAAAAAAGGCAACCGAAGAAGAAGCCAGACGCCGCGCCCTGGCCGAAGAGCAGCAGCGGCAAACCGAAGAGCAACGCAAGCTCGAAGAATCCCGCCGCGTTACCGCCGAGCTCGAGCGAGCCAAGGCCGAAGCCGCCAGCCTCCGCGCTCAGGCAGCACGCGAAGCAGAAGAACGCCGCCGCGTAGAGGCAGAACTCGCCAGTGCCAAGCTCGAACAGGAGCGCGCACGCCTCGAAGACGAGCGCCGCAAGGCCGTCTTGCAGGAAGAAGCATCCCGTAAGCTCGCCGACGAAGCCCGCGCCCTCGCAAGCAAAGCAGAAGCCGACAAAGTAGCCTTGCGCGAGCGCCTCTTCGCACAGTTCAATCAAGTGCTTGAGACAAAGGAAAGCGAGCGCGGCCTCGTCGTCAATCTCGGCGACCTGCTCTTTGACATCGGCAAAGCAACCTTGCGGCCCGATGCCCGCGAAAAGCTGGCCCGGCTCTCAGGCCTCGTCCTCGCCCATCCCGGCTTGAAGCTCGAATCAGAAGGCCACACCGATGCCACTGGCAGCGACTCCTTGAATCAGCGCTTAAGCGAACAACGCGCCGAAGCCGTGCGCGCCTACCTTGAATCCCAGGGCATCGCAGCAGCCAATCTCACCGCACAGGGCTTTGGTAAAGAGAATCCGGTGGCGGACAACACTACCGCCAAGGGCCGCCAGCAGAATCGCCGCGTCGAGATCATCGTCTCGGGCGAAGTAATCGGCACGAAGCTGCGCTAGCCCGGGCCGTGAGAACGCTACAACCCGGCTCGCATCATTCGTATCACTTCATCCTGAGAAAGTCTGGTTGCCAAAAGCTCTTCCATGGTCCAGCGGCGTTGATCAAGAAAGTATGTCACCAGCAAACGATGTCGCGGATACACGCCGTACTCTTGCATCATCGCCAGATCGATGGGCTTGTCTCCCAGGATTCGGTCGAGTTCTGCGAAAGGAACTCTAGGCTCGATTGCCACATAGTCCGCCAAGCCTTCTTTGACCCAATCTGGTATCTGCAGATTTGCCAGACGGCCCACATGATCGCCCGTTAGAACGTGCGTCAACTCGTGGGCGCAGTAATAAGCCAAACTGCGCGGGGGCCGAATCGCAATACCATTTTTCAATAGCTGGCCAGAGTTGAAATCGGCTCCACTCAAGAAACCATGCCTCGAAAAAATGTAGTACACCACGCCGCCCGCCTGAGGTGCCCCAGCAAAGAAGAGGTTGTGACGCCATGAGTCGTTCGTCACAAACAGCTTGTATTCCTGACGAGCCATGGGCAGTCCGGATCGTTGCACGAGAGCCATGCAGCTTTGAAGTACACGATCACCTGCGGGCTGCACGATTGGGCGGTCTGAGGCGATCACAAGCTTCCCGTTTGTCATCGCGTATGAGAAGAGCGGGCTGGGCCATATAACAAGACAGATGAAGGCAGCAAACAAGATTGCTGGGCAAGCGCTCAGCCACAACAGCCTGGTCTTTTTCTTTGGCATTGGTTCGATTCTGCCACAAGCGCAAAGAGCTGGGCTAGCGCGGCTTCTGCCCCAAATGCAGCGCAACAATGCCGGCATCAAAATACCGGTAACTCACCGTGGCAAATCCCTGCTCGCCCATCATCCGCGCCAGCAAAGGCGCGTCCGGGAATCGCGATACGCTCTCCGGCAGATACTGATAGGCATCGCCTTGCCCGGAAACCAGACGCCCAATCGGGTCCATCACGTATCGATTCCAAATACCCATGAAGCCCCGCACCAGCCCACTCGGGGGCTGCGTAAACTCAAGGATCGCCAGATGCCCGCCCGGCTTGAGCACCCGCAACAGCTCATCCAACCCACACCGGTAGTTCACAAAATTGCGAAAGCCAAACCCGATCGTAATCAGATCCAGACTGTTCGATTGCAGCGGCAGATACAAACCATCAGCCTCCATCAGCGGAGCCTTGGACTTCTCATTCGTCCGCACCAGCATCGGGAAGCAGAAGTCCGCGCCAATATAGCGTGCAGGCGCCACAGCCTCCAGCGCCACCAGCAGGTCCCCCGTCCCGCAACAAAGGTCCAGCACGCGGGCTTGCGGCGTTAGCCAGGGCTTCAGAATTCTCGCCGTGCGCCAGCGCCACAGCCGGTCAATCTGCATACTCAAGATGCGGTTGAGCAAATCGTAACGCGGGGCCACCCGGCCAAACATGTCGCGCACCCAGGCCGAAGATTCCGCCTCGGTGAGATTGGGTTTCGGCTTGGTACCACTAACTGCCATTTATCTCGCCGCCAATGCCGCTTCTGTTGCCTGGCGAATCAATCCGCTTTCAACACCCGTAACAATAGTCACCTCTCCAATGCGCGTCGGCAGCACAAAGTGCACCTTGCCATGCAGGGTCTTCTTGTCCGATCCCAGACGATTCAGCAGCACATCTGCCGAGATGCCATCCAGCTTCGGGATGGGTCCAAACAATTCAATGCAGCTCAGAATCGAATTGCAATCCGCCAGCGGCAAATTCCCGTTCAAGTGAGCCAGATGCGTCGCCGCATTCATCCCAAAGGCCACAGCCTCGCCATGCAGAAACCGTGTGTATTTCGTCTCTGCCTCCAGCGCATGGCCAATCGTGTGGCCAAAATTCAGAATGCGCCGCAGGTCCCCTTCTTTTTCATCTGCCGTCACCACTTCGCACTTGATCCGCACACTCTCGCAAATAATCGCCTCAACGATTTGCGGGTGCTGCCCCAGTACATCGGCAGACTGAAAGGCCATCATGTCAAAAAGCGTTTTACTCCGGATCACACCACACTTGAGCACCTCATACAGCCCCGCCCGGTACTCGCGCTCTGGCAGCGTACGCAGCACCTCAGGGTCAATCAGCACGGCCAGCGGCTGATGAAAGCTGCCAATCAGGTTCTTGCCTGAAACCAGATTCACGCCCGTCTTGCCACCAACCGCCGCGTCCACCTGGCCCAGCAGCGTTGTTGGCACCTGCAGCACAGGGATGCCCCGCAGAAAGATCGCCGCCAGAAAGCCGGCCACGTCAGTAACAATGCCACCGCCAAAGCCAATCACCAGGCTCGCCCGGTCTGCCCCTGCAGCCATCATCTGCTCGGCCAGCGCTTCAACCTCGCTCATCCGTTTCTTGTCTTCGCCACCAGGAAAAAACAGAACATGATGCTTGCGGCCGTCAAGGGCGTCTTCCATCGCCTTGGCGTGATAATTCCAAACATCGCGAGTCGTAACCACAAAGATCTGGCTGATTTTGGCCGGGAGAAACTCCGCAAGGCGCGACAGTACATTGCGCTCAACGATTGCATCGTACTGCGCCGTGGAAGTACGAACGGTATAACTAGGCATCTTTATTTCCTCTTACCACTTCAACAATAGTGCGAGTCCCCAGGCTGTCAGGCAACTCATATCGCAGGATCTCGCGGGCCACAAGATATCGCTTGCGGGTCTCCGGCATCGCGGTCTCGATCTCATTCTGCACCTCAGGCCCCTTGTAAAAAAGTGCCCGCGAACCCTGCTGGATCGCCGGCCCAAACAGCGGTACCGCTCGCTCCAGCGGGGCCACGGCACGTGCCGTGATGATATCGGCGTGGTGATACTTCAGCCAGTCTTCGGCCCGCAACGGCACCGCTTCAACATTCCTCAATCCAAGAGCCGCAATAGCAGACTGCACAAACCGAGTCTTCTTCTGTACAGACTCAAGCAATACAAATTTGGTCTGAGGCAGCACCAGCGATAGCGGAATCCCCGGCAGCCCCGCCCCAGTTCCAGCATCCACAACCACCCTGGCCCCCGCAAAAAGCTTCCACGGCAGCACCGAGTCAAGCACGTGCTTGATCGCAGCCTCCCGCACATCCAGAATGCGCGTGAGATTCAGCGTCTTGTTTGCCTCAACAATCAGGTCAAGGTGGCGGGCTGAAAACGAGGCGACCTGCGCGCGATGCGGCAGGTCGTCAGGTAAAAGCAGTTGTAGTTGGTTTTCAAATGTCATCAGAACTGATAGCGAAGGCTCAACTGCAGACGGCGCACATTGGTGCCATCCGGGAAGCCGGCGCTCGCCGTACCCTCGGCATAATTCGCAACCGGGTTGAGAATATTGCCTCCAGATACATTGTAAAGCTGATTGCGGCGAGCCGTATCAGCAGGCGTGTTGAACACGTTAAAACCTTCAAAATTGAAGGTCAGCACCTGACGTTCTCGAACCTTGAAGAGCTTGGAAATGCGGGCGTCGATGCGCCGAACCTGATCGATGTCCAGCAGGTTGCGAGGCAGAAAAGGCACCCGGTTATCGCCACCCAGGCCATTGAGGCTGGCCGTAAAGGCAGCCGGCAAACCAGGGATCACAATGCCCGCACCATTAACAGTTGGGGTGGTCCCAAAGGCGCTGGCAAAAGTGCCAAGAATGCTCAACTGCCAGTCGTTCACAACGTACTTCGTAAACGCATTATCTGCCTTGAACGGCTTATAGGCGAAGGTCTCCGCCACCACCAGACGATGCCGCTGATCAAGCGACGAAGAACCCTTTTCACCGCGATAATCGCCATTGACAAACGATGTCGGCCCACCCGAGAAGAACGTATTCGAGCTGGCACCGCCAAGGTTTTCATCAATCGTATGAGCCCAGGTATAGCTGATGTTCCCAGCCATGCTCAGCGGCCCCATGCTGAGCTTCCGGTTCTGAAACTGCACCAGCATCGCGTTGTACCAGATGTTGGAAGCAGCTTCCACCACGTTCACGCGCTGGAAGTTTCGATCTACACGGTTCGCCAGCCGGTACACCGGCGTCGTGAAGGTACCCGTCTGATTGCCAGCGGCGTCGTTAATACGGTAAGTCACCGGGTCACCCAGCGGGCCAACATTCGCATCGCGAATGCTGATCATCCGAAGGCCGCGATTAAAAGCCCAGCTTACAGTAAGCGAAGTCTGGCGCGTCAGTGCCTGCTCGATGCCGAAGTCGCCCTGCATCGTATAAGGCGTGCGGAAGTTTTCACCGGCATAAGAGATGCTGCGCGTGCCAGCCGCAAGGCCCGCACTCGAGCTGAGAATACTGGGGAAGACAGGCCCTGAAGCAAGAGCCGCAGCGTTATTCGACTGCAGATTGAACGACAGCTGCTGAATATTTGCAATGTTCAAATTCGTAATCAGCGCTCCAGGAAAACGGGCATAGAACATACCCCACGAAGCACGCAGCACCGTCTTGTCGGGAATCACATTAAACGCAATGCCAGCGCGTGGTGCGAAGTTCAACTTGGGCTCTGGAATCTTGCCAGTACGGTCGTATCCGGGCACAGCGCCCTTGGGCTGGGTGAATTGTGCAAACTCATAACGCAAGCCATAATTCAGCGTCAGCCGCGGATTCACGCGGAACTGATCCTGGGCAAAGAAGTTATAGTCACGAATCCACACCGAAGACAATGGATCACCAAAGTTTTGCGTATAACTCTGCCAGCGCTTGGCACCAGTCGTGTTACCCGTCAGATCGAGTGCGAAGTTGGTGACATTGGCATAAACATAGGAGCCCCGCGAATTGAGAAGCTGATCCTGAATGGCGCGAGTCTGGGCAAGGTCTGCGCCAAACTTCAAAAGGTGGCGGCCCCATGTAACCGACACATTGTCCGCAAACTGGAAGCGATCTTCGGTGGGCTGTACTCGGGGTAGATAATTCGGGCTTCCAAGATTGGTCACACCGTTGATCGTCAATGTACCCGCAAAGCCGGTGAAGGGAAGATATTCGTTCACCAATGCGTCAGCCTGCCGGTCCTTAAACCAGCCAAAGCGGAATTCATTCACCGTTGTGTTGTTGATCAGCGAGGTCAGCGCCGCTCGGCCGTTGCGGGCACGAACGGTCGACAAACCGTTGTTCCCCACAGCACCGCCGTTATTCAGAACGGCTGCGGTCTGGATGCCGTTCGGGCTCAGCCAGCGCAGGTAGTTGAAGCTGGTGCTCAGCGTATGACGGTCGTTGATCCGGTAATCCAGCTTGCCAAAGAGCAACTCCTGATTGGAGGTACGCGGCACCACCGTATTGAAGCGATCAATAAAGCGCCGTGCTGCATCGCACTGTGCTGCAGACGCCGTGCAAGCTGCAACGTACTGTCCAGTAGAGCTGAACAACGGCTGCCCGGTATGGCTTGAGATCAGCGGAAAGTCCCGGCGCGTGATCTCGGTATTGAAGAAGTAGAAGAGCTTGTCCTTCTTGATCGGTCCGCCAATCGAGCCACCAAACTGATTGCGGCGCTCATCAGGCGTAAAGCTCGCATAGCGGTCGCGCGCATTAAAGTCCTGATTCCGGAAGAACCAGAACGCCGTCCCATGCACGCTGTTCCCACCAGACTTGGTCACCGTATTCACCACGCCCCCGGAGGCACGGCCAAATTCAGCCGATCCACCCGTGATCACCTGAAATTCCTGCACCGTGTCTTGCGAGATATTCGCTGAGATACGAGTGCGGCCCGCGTTTTCGTTGTAATACTGCTGCGTGGAATCGTTGCCATCCTGCAGAAAAGCATTGCCCCCGGGAATCCCGCGAAAGGTGATCGCACCAAAGGTGCCATCATTGGTCACCCCCGGGGTGAGCAGCACAAACGAGTCCACACGGCGGCCATTGATCGGCAGATTCAGAATCTGGCTCTCATCAACCACCTGGCTCACACCCGTCTTGGCCGAATCCACCGCAGGCGCTTCTGCCGTCACGTTGACGGTTGCTGTTGCTCCAGAAACGGTAAGGGCAAACTTAAAGTCCACCTGCTGGCCCACCTGCACCGTAATATCTTTTGATTCCGAGCGATTGAAGCCAGCTTTCGAAACTGAAATCCCGTAGCCCGACCCAGGCACAAGCGAGCTCGCAAGAAAGAGTCCCGCGGAGTTGGACATCAGGGAACGACGAACCCCTTTTTCAGCATTGGTGATGACGACCTCCGCATCCGGGACACGTGCGCCGGAAGCATCAGTAACTACGCCAGAAATGGAACCAAGGCCAGCAACCGATTGGGCAAATCCGAGCGAAGCTAGCGCGAGAGATAGAACCAGGCCAGATAAAGCTTTCATTACTTCTAGAATGCCAATTTCGAGGAATCTGGTGGTGACAATTTGGTTCCAAAACCCAGAAAATCTTTTGCCCTTGCTTATTTTTCCTCGTGACAGGTGGTGCATTCATTCCGGGCTTGCCGCTCGGTATGACAGGCCATACAAGCCTTCATCGTGTGAGCCACCTCTTTGGTGATCACCTCGCGCTCCCGCACTGGCCCATGACAGGTCTCACAACTCGCGCCCGCCTTCACATGCACCCGATGGCTGAAATACACAAACTCGGGCAGCTTGTACACCCTCGCCCACTGGATCGCTTTCATCTCCCGCACCGCCGCCGCCAGCTTCTGGATATGCGGGCTCTCCGTCTTGATCGCCGAATGACAGCTCATACAAAACTTCTCATTCGGCAGCCCCATCGTTTCACCCGGGTCCGGATTCTTATGACAGGAATTACACTTTAGCCCCACCGCCAAATGCGTCTTATGGCTGTAGGGAAGCGGCTGTTCCACTGCGAACAAGCCACTTCCCAAAACCAACAAAAACAGCATTTTCATCGTGAGCTTCACTTGGGCGTAACGTGCATCATCGCCCCGGGATTCGCATCCTCAAGCAGCCACAGCGAACCATCCGGAGCCTGCGCCACATCACGAATCCGCTTGCCGATAATCCAGCGCTCTGCCGTTTTCGCGCCACCCTTGCCATCAAAGATGATCCGGTTCAACGACATCGATCCCATACCGCTGATAAAGCCGTTACCATCCCATTCCGGGAAGGTCTTCTTGCCGCGATAGAACATCAGATTCCCCGGTGCCACTACAGGAACCCAGTACAGAACCGGCTTCGTAAACTCCGGCCGCGAATCATGGCTCGGAATCGGCACTTCGTTATAGTTCTTGCCGAACGATACCAGCGGCCATCCATAGTTCTTGCCCTTTTCAATCAGATTCAGCTCATCGCCACCACTCGGGCCATGCTCCAGTTCCCACAATTCACCATTGGGTGCGAAGGCCAGGCCATAAGGCGCGCGGAACCCCGATGCCCACGTCTCAGAAGGCGTCTGGTTCGGGCCAGGAAAAGTATAGTTGCTCACTACCTTGGCGGTCTTGGCAACTTCGGTGTCGCGCGGCGGATCAATCAACGCAATCGTCTGCGCACCGGTTTTCCCGTAATTCGGATTGTCAGGCGCCGGCTTACCATCCAGCGTCAGGTGCAGAATCTTGCCCACCGGCTGATTCGGGTCCTGCGCCGGAGTCATCCGCTGACGGTCGCCAACGGTCATAAACAAAGACTTGCCATCGGGAGCAAACGCAATCTGCCCGCCCGCCTGGCCGCCCTTGCCACGGGGCATCTGGCGCCAGATCACTTCAAAATTTTCAAGCCTCGGAATCTTGCCCAGATTCAGCTTGGCACGTGCCAGCGCCTGCCCACCACCGTAGTCACCGGGTTCAATGTAGGTGATGTAAACACTCTGGTCGCTAGCGTAGTTGGGCGAAACATAGATCCCCAGCATGCCGTTCTGTCCCTGCCAGTAAACCGGAGGCGTACCACCAAGCGGCGCAATCTTGTCCCCTTCTGAAGACACCAGCCAGATCGGCCCAATCTTCTCGGTCACCAGCATTCTGCCATCTGGCAGAAAAGCAATTCTCCAGGGCAATCCAAATGTGGCGGTGGTCGTCACCTTGAAGGGCAACGAAGCTTCAGGTTTGTGTGCACCAACATTGGTCTGCGCCCAGACTCCAGTTGCGCAGATAAACAGTGCCGCTCTCGCGATGGTCGTAATCATGCTTGTATTCTCTCTCAAAACACTCTCAAGAGAAGAGATGCGTAAAACGGGCGAAAAATGCAAATGCAAGCCCCTCAAAAATAATTCGTAAAGCATGACTGCGTTTCCACAAACGCAGCGCGTACATCAGTGAACACCGAAAGGAACTGATTCTCATGCTTTCATCCAAACAAGTAGCAAAATGGAAACCCCAGGATTGGCTCAGCAAAGTAAAGTACATGCGCCCCTCCAAAAACGGCGCCGTAGGTGTCCTCTTCTGCTGGACCACCGAAGCAATGAATCCCCTCTTCGATCACGAAAATCAGGGCTACGGCAATCCCGCCACCTGTGACTTCATCGTCAAACCCATCGTCGGCGGCGCGGCCCCCACTAAATTCGCAGAACACGTCATGGGCATGATCGCCGATACCGGCTCCCCCGACAGCCAGCCCATCGAACGCAACTCCCCTGAAGGCAAGGTCATCGTTCAACTCGCGCAGAAGATGAAAGCCAACTCCGGCTCAGACTACAACGGCCAGCCTCCCTCGCTGCACAACGTCAAAGCCCAAACCCGCGTCAACGAAAACCGCGACCGCTGGGCCCAGATCATCTCCAGCTACAACAACGCCCAATACTTCCTCATCCAGAACAACATCGAAGATCAGAAA
>JBIPMY010000507.1:0-4127 GCA_044376335.1 Bryobacter sp. | reverse complement strand
AAGGAAAGAACTTGGCTTGAGCGAGACGCAATTCCGCCTCTTGAAGTCAAGGGCCAAGCTGCGCCTGGCTGAAGAAGTTCGGAGAATCCAATCCCTACAGAGTCTTAAGAACAGTGTCAGCTCAGAGCACTGTATTCATATAACGAAAATGGCCACTGTTAAGTAACCCTCATCCAATTACGCGCATCATCCTTGACCAGCAGAAGTTAAGCAGGGAGTGGAAGCCGAAGAAGTAGATGCCTGGGCGGGAGGATGTCTCTGGTTCGTGTCCTAGGCTGGGTCAGCTCGGAACAAAGGCTGAGCAGGTAACGCGCACTGGTGCCGCCGTGCCAAACCCTATGTCTGCGAAAAACGGCACGCTCATTCCATGGAGTCTCATAGCTTGTTCTGGCGTGATGTGAGGTGCCATAGAGGCACAGCACGTCACGCCCTTTGAGCGTCTAGTGAACCCATTTAAGTTCAATATGGCGTTTTCCTAATGTTTCCTGACTTCGGCAAATTCGTCATCTCTCGAACTGGCTGAAGCTGCACTTCTTGCGGTAGTATTCCTTAGCATATTTGACGGGCATTTGAACGCATTCTGAGCGGTCACCTTTTGACCCAAAGTTTGACCCCTACCGTGACCCCAACGGCGAAATAATCAGGTGATACAGAAAGTGACTCAAATTCACGAAAGCCCTGTATTTATGGACTCTGGAGCATTCCACGATACAGGGTGGAAATGGCACCGTCGGATTCGTAATCAGTAGGTCGCCGGTTCGATTCCGGCGGGTGGCTCCAGATAAAGATTTTGTTGACTTCAGTCAGGCCCGCTTCGGCGGGCCTTTCGATTTGGGCCTGGCGTGCAAAGCCGGGTACACTGAATTCCGGATACATGAATCCATCCAAGACAGACCGGCCCGACGTACCCCATGTAAAGGGAATCGGGTTTCTGCGAGACGCCGTCTGGTCGGAATTCATGACACAAGTTCAAAACGGGCACACCGAGTCATTAGCGAATCTTTACGATGAGGCCTCAGGCCTGGTGTTTAGCGTGGCTTACCGGATTCTGGGCAATCGTGCCGATGCCGAAGAAGTGACTCTCGATGTGTTTACTCAGGTTTGGAGGTCTTCCTCTAAATGGGACCCCACTCGTGGGAGCACCACTGCCTGGCTGGTGATGCTGGCGCGCAGCAGGGCGCTGGACCACTTGCGCAGGCGAAGCTCCCGCAACGGTACTGAGCATTTGCAAGGACTGGAGCCAGCGGCAGAAAGTACTTCTCACCTGATGGAAATTCGAATGCAGCAAGACCTGGTGCAAAAAGCCTTGATGGTGCTGAGCCCGGCACAACGAAGTTCCCTGGAGCTAGCCTTCTTCGCCGGCCTCACCCATCAGCAAATCGCAGAGAGTCTTGGTGAACCTTTGGGGACGGTAAAGAGCCGCATTCGAGATGCGATGATCCGGCTGAAAAAAGAACTGGAAGGGATGTGGCCGTAAATGGACTTGAAACCGAAAGATCTATTCGGCGCAGAAAACTCCGAAGAGGAAATCGATTTTCTCGAGGTGGCCGCACAACTGGCCTTTTCCGGCCAGTTGGAGAGCCCCAGCCCCGGCCTGAAAGCACGCCTGATGGCGGCGATTACGGCACCCGCTGAAATGCATGTACTTCGTGGCGATGCGGTGAAGTGGCGCGCTACTCCATACGCGGGAGTGAGCTACCGCAGCTTGTTTATTGATCGTGAAACCAAAATGCACACGCTGATCTTGCGCCTCGATGCAGGGGCCGTTTACCCGCGGCATCGGCATACGCGCCCTGAGCAGTGCCTGGTGTTGAGTGGAGACGTGGAGAATGAGTCTGTCACCCTGAAGGCTGGCGACTTCGAATGGATGGCTGGAGAGACGATCCACAATTCGCTCACCACGCGTGGCGGCTGCGAATTGTTGATCATTGCTTCACTGCACGATGAAGTGCTGGCTTAAAAGGCTTTCTTGAGGTACTGGCCGTTGGTAGCGTCAACAAAGACGGAATAGGCAGAACCACCGACACTCGAGCCCCAGATTACACGCCAGGCTGCGAGAGGGTTGCGGTCTGAAAACTCGAGCAACATGGTGATCGGGACATTGGGATTCTTCTGCGCGTAGTCTTTGGAGTTTTCCAGCGCCACCTTAAAGATCTCGTCGGTGTCTTTTTTGACGGTTTGGATCACAAAAGGCTGGGCCAGTTTGCTTGCGCCGCCAAAGGCTTCGTCGTTCGGATTGTAGACGCCCTCAAAGAGGCCTTCTTCTTTCACAACAGAGTAGGTGCAGTTCTTGATGCGGTTCTTCGATGGGGAGACAAAGGTCACCTGCCAGGCAAAGGCCTTGCCAGGAGGGGCCTGGCGGGACTTGATGAAGATATTCTGCACTCGGAGCACTTGTATATCCTGTGCCCATTGGCGGGATGCGCCATAGCAACGGTACAGCCCGGTGAGGCCGGATATCGGCTCAGCCGGGACAGCCACCTTCTTCTCCACCTCCCTGGAAGCCGTTGGGCTCGAGCAGGAGGCGACGAATAATGCCGCGAGAATTAAGCCTATGGATTGCTGTTTCACCTTATGAAATAATACCGCCAGCGAACCTGTGATTCGATTGAAGGGGTCAATATGATTTATCCGAAGCTGCTTTCTACTTCCCTGATTTGCGCCGCGATGCTATTTGGGCAAGCCACAACTCCTCCCGCAACGGGCGGTGGTGCCCCAGGCGGCGGAGGTACCACCACCGGGCCGACGACAGGTGGCGGCAACACCGGTGGGGGCAATATCGGGCTCCCCGGGAATAACCCGCGCAATCCCAACCCCTTCCCTCAAGACCAGCAGCGGCCGCAGATGGACCAGATGCAGGACCGGCCGATTTTTCTGTCTGGCAAAGTGCGCATGGAAGATGGGAGCGCCCCGCCGGAAACTGTGACGATTGAACGGCTGTGTATGGGTTCAGGAAATCCAATTCCAGAAGGCTACACCGATTCCAAGGGGGGCTTTGGCTTTCAGGTTGGCCAGCGGTCTGGCATGTTGCCGGATGCCAGCGTCAGCAATACGAATGACGGTTTTGGCGGCAATTCAGGCGGGGTCTTTGGCAACACGCCGGGTAGAAGCCGCGGGGTGAGCGAGCGCGATCTGATGAATTGCGAGTTGCGCGCGAGCTTGCCTGGCTATCGCAGCAGTCTGGTGAGCCTGGCTGGCCGCCGTACTCTCGACAATCCGGATGTGGGAACGATCATCTTGCGCCGACTCGGAGATGTCTCCGGCTTTACAACCAGCGCCACTACCCTGATGGCACCCAAAGATGCAAAGAAGGCGCTCGAGAAGGCACGCAACGCACTGAAGAAAAACAAGCTGCCCGACGCGCAGAAAGAACTGGAAACGGCTGTGAACCTGCATCCGAAATTCGCCGAAGCCTGGTACGAACTGGGCCGTGTACAGGCCATGCAGAATAGTCTGGATAGCGCCAAAGCAAGCTACACCAAGGCACTCGAAGCAGATGATAAATACGTTCGTCCCTACCTCGGCCTCGCCGTCATGGAAGCCCAGCAGCGAAAGTGGGTGGAAGTGAAGCAGCTCAGCGAAAAGGTGATCAAGCTGAATCGCTACGACTTCCCGGCCGCCTTCTTTTATGCCGCTGTAGCCAATTTCAATTTGAAGGATGTGGAGTCTGCCGAGAAACAGTGCCGGTCTGGAATCGAGATCGACCAGTACCATATGATGCCGAAAATGTCGCACCTGCTGGGCATGATTCTTGCTGACAAGCAGGATTACAAAGGCGCAAGTGAACATCTGAGCGCCTACCTGAAGTTTGCTCCCAAAGCGAACGACATTGAACAGGTAAAGCTCCAGTTGGCCGAGATCAACGGTAAAGTGGCTCAGGTAGTTCCCTAGTTCAATACCCTCATAAGGGGGGTGAGAAAACCCCCGTCTCCCCGGTGAAGCCAGCCCCTGGCCGGCCCGATTAGACCAATAGTACTTCCAACTGAAATGCTCAAAGTACCGTTGAGTATAGTTGCGCTGGAGTGCAGACTGTTGGATGTGGGAGAAGTCTGAAGATGACGATGGAACGCGCTGAATTCGAACAATGGAAACCCAAAGAGGTGGCGCGTCTGCTGGCTTTGGTGGAA
>JBIPMY010000010.1:0-38764 GCA_044376335.1 Bryobacter sp. | reverse complement strand
AAGTATGAAATTCCGGCGATTCCTGCCGCCCCCGCTTCGACACACAATCGTTCATTCGACTGAGTGATGCCTCCCAGCGCGAGCACTGGAATTTTAACTCGCGCCACAACTTCTGCCAAAGCCGCAATACCAAGCGCCGGGCCATAGCCGGGCTTGGAAGAACTTTCAAAGATTGGGCTGAGATAGGCGTAATCCGCCCCCTCGGCTTCGGCGCGCAACACATCGTCTAGAGAGTGGCAGGAGACCCCAATCATCAGATGCGAACCGAACCGCTCCTTCAGCAAGCTCGGAGCAATTCGATGCGAAGGAAGATGCACGCCATCGGCGCTTGAAGCGAGGCAAACATCCATCCGGTCGTTGATCAAAAGCTTCCCTTGAAACCTTCGCCTCAAATCCTGAGCGCGCAAGAGCAACTCGCCGGCATCGATATCCTTGGCCCGCAATTGAATCGCGTCCGCCGCCGGCAGCCGCTTCAGGTCTCCAACGCTGATGCAATGCCGCGTCACAGAATTCGAAGACTGCTCGTCGGGAAGCGAAGCGTCCACTCGCGGTGGTGCCGGTTCTCGGCAAACTCCTCTAGCGGCAATTCCACAATCAACCCGCCGGCAAAGTGCAGCAACGCCGTTCTGGCAGTCTCAGAAGCGGCTTCCAGTGTCAGCACCAGGCTCCCCTTCTCTGCCTTCCCCATCTTGGGCGTCACAGCAATCTCATCCCGGCGCACACACACCGTTACACGATCACCAAGCAATCGCGCTGGATAATAGGGCCCCTCAAGATCCACATCGTTCCACTTCAGCTTGCTGCGGTTGGCGCCAGGATCAAGTTGCTTGATCTCCGCTGGCAACAGGTTAAAGAGCCCCAGCAAGTTGGCAACTCCGGCCGAAGCAGGCTGATTCAAAATCTCGCGCGGGCTCCCGGATTGAGCAATCCGGCCATCAATCAAAACATGCATCTGATCGGCAAGGATAAAGGCTTCTTCGAGGTCATGCGTAACCAGCAACACAGGCACAGCAAACTCATCGCGAAGCCTCGCCAGGATCTCGTAGAATTCATGACGCAGCGTTGTGTCGAGCCCAGTAGAAGGCTCATCGAGCAACAATACTGCAGGCTCCACCACCAGCGCCCGGGCAATCGAACACCGTTGCCGCTGCCCGCCCGACACCTCATTTGGCTTCCGTCCGGCAATTTCGGTCAGACGAAATGATTCCAGCAATTGAGTCACCTTGCGGTGCCGTTCCAGCTTCGGCAATGATGTCGCAGCAAAGGCCAGATTCTCACGCAAACTCATGTGCGGAAACAAAGCATGACGTTGAAACAGGTACCCGCAGCCGCGTTGCTGTGGCGGCAAAAAAACGCCGGTCCCAACATCTACGAGTAAACGGTCATTCAGAAGGATGCGCCCGCCATCCGGCTTCGAAAAGCCCGCAATCAAATCCAGAGTTAACGACTTGCCAGACCCGCTTGGGCCAAACAGGACAGTCGTCCCGGCACCCACCTGAAATTGGGCATTCAACTCAAAACCGGCAGCATCCCCTGACGGTGGAAAGCGTTTCTGTAAACGTACTTCGAGCATTTCTTTAACTACGCAACGCCTGCGGCGGATTCATTCGATTGGCAAGCCACACGACAAGTAACCCGATCGCGGAGACAATCAACACGAGCGTCCGGGCTAGTGAGGCGTTACCAGATTCCACGGCGTCGTAGATTGCGACAGAGAGTGTCTGTGTCTTGCCGGGGATGTTTCCGGCGATCATGATCGTCACTCCAAAGTCCCCCAGGCTGCGCGCAAAAGCCAGGACAGCAGAGGCCGCAATCGCCCGCTGGCACAAAGGCAACACAACGCGCAGATAGATCGTCCATTCCGGCAATCCAAGGCTCCGGGCCGCTTTAATATAAATTGGGTCCACACTCTCAATCGCCGCGCGAAGATACTTGGTGAGCAATGGAGCCGAGTGAACAATTGCCGCGATCACCGCAGCTTTCGGGGTAAATACAAGCGGACTGCCCGTCAACGATTCCCAGGCCCGACCCAGCCACGACTCACGACCCAAAACAATCAGCAGGTAATAACCAAGCACTGTCGGCGGCAAGACTAAAGGCAGCGAAATCGCCGCATCAAGCAGATCCTTCCCGCGGAATTCAAGAAAGCTGAGTGCCCACGCCACAAGCAGTGCAATCGTCAGCGAGATTGCCGTAGCAGCAATTGCGACTTCTAGACTCAATACGAGAGGAAAGTAATCCATTACTTCGAAGGCCTGGGGCGAGGGGTGGCGTCACCCTCGGTCATCTTCAGTGCCCACTTGATCGCCTCGGTATACATCTTCCGGATATCGGGCCGGTTCAGGGCCTGATCATGGTGTCCAAAGGTGGAGTAGAACACTCGCCCCTTGCCGTATTCCCTCACCCAGGCAACCGCAAAATCCCCGTCGGTGCGACGAATATTTTTAGCCTTCATATCCAGCTTCGATTCATCAAGCCGTGCCAGTACGCGCACCTTGTCTCGTGAATAAGCCCTGGCTTGGTAGATCTCGTCGTTAATGACAAAGGCCTTCGGAAAGTGCGCAGTAGCCGGATGCTCACGATCCTCAACAATCACGGGCGCATCAAAAGTATTCCAGGGGTGGCTATCGAAATAACCGCCCACCATCTCACCGTACTCTGGCCATTGGTAGTTGGTGTCAATCGCGGTATGTCCGCCAATAAAGCCCTTACCGTCGTCCTTGATGAAACTCAGCAGGGCTGCCTTCTGCTCGTCATCCATCACCAGCTCGCCGGTTGTATGAAAGTACACGGCGTCAAAGTAATCCAGATTCCGCTTGTTCGCCCCCAGTTTTTTCTTGGTGATGAATTCACTGCTGGTCTGAATGTAGGTGTCCCAAAGACCCGTTTCTTTGCCAAGGTCGTAAATCATGTGCAGCGCAGTCGAGGTTGCATCATGATGAAATCCACGTGTTTCGCCGATCGCAAGCACCCTCTTGCGCTTGATCTGGGGCTGCGCCTCTGAGCAGGTTGTGACTAGACCCAGCAGAACAAACAGGGTTGCACTGACTCGAAAAAACGATTTCATTTTTGACTCTCCGAATGGGAATCATAACGCAGATGAAATACTAGTAGTTTGGAAAGTCACGAGAAAACAGTCCGCATCGCCGTAGCAGGCGCAGGCGCGTTCGGACGCAACCACATTCGAGTTTTAAAAGAGCTACCCGGTGCGACACTCACCGGCCTCTATGATCGCGATCCGGCAACAGCAGCGGCCGCAGCAACAGAGTTCGGCATACCAGCCTTTGACTCGCTGGAAGCGCTTACGCAAGCTTCGCAAGCCTGCATTGTTGCTGTCCCCACGATTGCCCATGCTGAGGTTGGGGGCAAACTGCTCGAAGCGGGCCTCGACATCCTGGTGGAGAAGCCAATAGCGCTCGACCTCGATAGTGCCCAGCATCTGGTAAACCTTGCCACCAAACACCAGCGCATCCTGCAGGTAGGCCATCTCGAACGATTCAACCCCGCCGTCACGGCACTCGAAAAAGCCATCACCCTGCCGCTCTTCTTTGAGATCCATCGCCTCAGCGTCTTCACCCCCCGCAGCCTCGACGTAGACGTGGTGCTCGATCTGATGATCCACGACATCGAAATTCTCTTAGCACTGACAGGAAAAGAACCCGTCGGCATCCAGGCCGCCGGCATCCATATATTGAGCGAAAAAGTAGACATCGCCAATGTACGTATGGAATTTCCCGGAGGTGTAATCGCAAACCTTACCGCTAGCCGCGCGTCTACCGAGAGAGTGCGCAAGCTCCGCGTCTTCCAGCCGGGCGCTTACCTCAGCATGGATTATGCAAAGCAGGAACTCTTCGGTATCGAAATCGGCCCACAGCGGCAGGTCCGCATCAAGCCACAACTGGTCGTCAAAAACGAACCCCTGCGGCTTGAACTTGAAGCATTTCTGAACAGCGTCACAACCCGCGAGAAACCCAAAGTGGATGGTGAAACGTCCTTAAGGGCATTGCGGGTAGCACTGGATGTTGTAGATAAAATTGAATTGCACGCAAGCGTTGTATCCGAAACTCTGAAAGTTGCTGGCTATCCTTCCTTCTGATCCAATTGAGCAGCCAATCCCGGATCTCAATCTCATTCGAGATTGGGACGACGGGTCCATGCGCCCAAAAATTGGGCTGGTCTCTGCCCTCTCGATCGCTTTCCACCTGATCCTCTTCAGCGTGATCCTGGCCACCCCACGAAGTTTCTTTGAGAGCAATCCTCGTAACCCACTCGACATTCAGCAGGTGGAGCGCAAAGTTACTCCCCTGACCGCCCCGCGCTTTGAACTCACCCAAAAAGAGCCCAACAAGGGTCCGGTCAAACAGGAACTCACCCTCGACGACCTCACCGCCAGCATGCAGCAAAAGCGGGCTCCCAAAACGTACATACCGCCACCAACTCCCGCACAGAAGGCCGAGCCGGCCCCGCGCCCTGTAGAAGCTCCACCACAGATCCAGGCCGCTCTCCCCGACAACAGGCCCCTCGCTCAACTGGGCACCCCCCAGATTGCCCCACCAGAGATGAAGCCCCTCGAGCAGCCCAAGCGCAGCCCTTTCGAAAACGCTGGCCAGGTTGCCGGACTTAAGAAGGGCAGCGAAGACGGTCGCATCCCCGAGATGAAGCGCCAGAGCATCGACGAATTGATGCGTCAAAGCATCCCTGGCTCACAAGGCACCAGCGGCCAAATCGTGACAGACTTGCCGTCTCAAACAAACCCAATGCAACCCCAGAGCCAAATCGGCTCAAGCCTGGAACTTCTGAGTGACCCGCAAGGGGTCGACTTCCGCCCCTACCTCAAGCGCATTCTCGCAATCGTCCGTCGTAATTGGTTTGCCGTAATCCCCGAAAGCGCTCGCTTCGGGCGTCGCGGTAGAACCATGATTCAGTTCTCCATCAGCAAAGATGGCCGGGTACCCAAACTCGTCATCTCAGGCCCCTCCGGAACAGAAGCCCTGGATCGCGCAGCCGTCGCTGGGATCAGCGCCTCAAATCCATTCCCCGCCCTGCCACCCGAATTCAAGGGTGAAGTCATCCGCCTGCAGTTCGGCTTTTCCTACAACATGCCATGATCAGCAACCGCAAACTCGTCCTAGCCCTGGCCGCTTACGCACTCATCGCGCTCTCGGCATACTATACCCTCGGTGAGAACATGCGCCTGGCAATTTGGGTGCTTATGGGAGGACTCGCCCTAAAGACTCTCGTTGCGGCCCAGCAGCT
Source organism: Bryobacter sp. (assembly GCA_044376335.1). GTDB lineage: Bacteria > Acidobacteriota > Terriglobia > Bryobacterales > Bryobacteraceae > Bryobacter. Next base: position 33,508 of record JBIPMY010000010.1, on the reverse strand, counting down.
TCGCGCCCAGCATTCCACCGAGACTGCTCAAAGTGGTGGCACCAACGAAGTAGATTCCCATAAACAACAGGATTGAAAAGCCCAGCATTACAGGGTTCTCAAAGATTTCCTTCAGCCGGGCCATATCCGCTTCAGAAAAACTCCCCTGCAAGGCTGCTTCCTGAATCTTCTGCATCTCCCCGGATTCAATAGCGGGAATTACACTGATCGTGAATAGGATCAAAAACAGGGCAAACAAAAACACCCCTGTGATCCAGCCCATCCTTGCACCAGCAAGTACAGTCAAGTTGGCCCCCGTCCGGCGTTGATAAAACCAGACACTCAACACCCCAGCGGCAAGCGTGGGCAAAATGATCCCCAGGAGCGGCATGCCGCTAAATCCAGCCAGCGGTACAAATAGAACCATCGCAATCGCCGCAACCAGCAATGCCACCCGTACGGCAGCACCATTGCTGAAGTTGATCTCCGCCACAGAGCTGCTCAACTCAACCTTGTCGAGGAGTTGCTCCATCTCTTGCGGGACTTCGCTGACTTCTTCTTCATCAACCGGCATATCAAACGTAGGCTTGCCGCAGCGGTGACAAAACTTGGCACCTTCGACGAGTTGCGTTCCACAATTGCAGACTTCTAACACACCTTCATCGTAGCAACCGCTTCAGGCACGATATCCTAACAAGTTAACCTATGCCTTCTCTAAACTTGCTCGTCATCGCCGAACCCACTGGTAGCTACCTCAGCCTGCTCCCGGAATTGGGCCCCGGCGTCACCTACGAAGTCACAAAAGAAATCGCCCGCGCTGAAGAACTCGCCCCCAATGCCGACATCATCCTCACCGGCGTCGGGGCTTCAGGCGTCACCGTCAAGGCAGCCATCGACAAAGCAGAGAAGCTCCAGTGGCTACACTCCCTCTCCGCAGGCGTCGACCATCTGATGGCCACCCGCCTGCGTCAATCGGACATCCCGGTCACCAACGCCAAGGGTGCCTACAGCCAGTCTCTCGGTGAATACTGTTTGGCCGCCATGCTCTTCTTCGCTAAAGACCTCAACCGCATGCGCAAGAGTCAGGCAGCAGGCAAATGGGATGTCTTTGATGTCGACATGCTCGAAGGAAAAACCCTCGGCATCCTCGGTTACGGAGATATCGGCAAAGCCGCGGCCCGGCGTGCCAAGGCCTTTGACATGAAGATCATCGCCCTGCGCCGCCGTCCCGATCGCTCTGCAGGAGATGGAATTGCCGACGAAATCTGGGGCATGGATCGCAAGCTCGACCTCATGGCAGCAAGCGACTATCTCCTCCTTGCCATGCCCGCCACGCCGGACACCAAAGGCATTGTCGGCGAAACAGAACTCCGCGCCATGAAGAGCGACAGCGTCATCATCAACCTCGGCCGCGGCAACGCCATCGACGAAAAGTCCCTCATTGTCGCCTTGCAGGAGAAATGGATCCGCGGAGCTGCTCTCGATGTCTTCGAAGTCGAGCCCCTCCCCGATAACCACGTTTTCTACAATCTCGAAAACATCCTCGTCAGCGCCCACACAGCAGACCACACCAAAACCTGGACTGAAGACTCGATGCGCATCTTCCTCGCCAATTTCGCTCGCTACACAAAGGGCGAAGCACTCATCAACCTCGTCGACAAGGGAGTCGGCTACTAAGCATGAGCCTCGCCGCACCCACAGCTCTCGACGTCCGCTCCGCGGCGGTACGCATCACCGGCTTCACTCATAGAACTCCAGTTCTCACCTCGCGTGGCCTCAACGAAACAACCGGCCTTGAATGCCACCTGAAGTGCGACAACTTCCAGCGCAGCGGCAGCTTCAAGTTGCGCGGTGCCACCAACTTTATCCAGCAGATTCCGGATGAAGACAAAGGCCGTGGTGTCGTCGCCTTCTCGAGCGGCAACCACGCTCAGGCCGTCGCTTACGCCAGCCGTGTCGCCGGCATCAAAGCCACAATCATCATGCCGAGCGACGCGCCCAAAACCAAGCTCTTCAACACCCGCGACATGGGCGCAAACGTCATCACCTACGACCGTCTCACCGAGAATCGTGAGGCCATCGGCAAAGCTATCTCCGAAGACAGCGGCGCAACCCTGATCCCGCCCTACGACCATCCCTGGACCATCGCCGGGCAAGGCACTCTCGCCCTCGAACTCCTCGATGAAGTCCCAGATCTCGACGCCCTGCTCGTCTGCCTCGGTGGTGGTGGCCTGCTCTCTGGCTGCGCCCTGATCGCCAAAGAAATCAATCCCGCCATTCGAGTTTTCGGCGTCGAGCCTGCGCTCGCCAACGACTACGCACTCAGCCTTAAAGCAGGCAAGCCCGTCCGCGTCGACAATAGCCCCACCATTGCCGATGGCCTTCGTACACCGCAACCGGGCGTGATTACCTTCCCGATCATCCAGCACCTCGTCGAAGACGTCTTGCTGGTCTCAGAAGAAGAGATCTACGCCGCCATGCGCTACTCGCTCACGCGTCTAAAGATCGTAGCCGAGCCAAGCGGTGTCGTCTGTATCGCTGCAGCCATGGCTGGCAAAGTGCCCGCAGGCATCAAGCGTGTAGGTATCGTCGTCAGCGGCGGCAATATGGACCTCGACCTGATCGCTACCCTTGCCTAAGCGCGAAGCTCTCGCGTTCCAGGCTCTCGCGGAAATCGGGGTGAGCAATCGAAATCAACAGCTCCGCCCTTTGCCGCAAGTTTTTGCCGTGCAGATTCACCGCGCCATACTCGCTCACCACCCAGTGCACGTCACCACGTGAGGTCACCACGCCCGCGCCGGGCTTCAACTGATTCACAATCCGCGACACCTTGCCATGCTTCGCCGTCGAGGGCAGACAGATGAAAGGCATTCCGCCTTCACTGCGCGCCGCTCCGCGAATAAAGTCCACTTGGCCACCGATCCCGGAAAAAGGCAACTCTCCCATCGAGTCAGAACAAATCTGCCCCGTCAAATCGATCTCGATCGCAGCATTGACGGCGCACACCTTCGGGTTGCGGGCAATCTGAAAAGGATTGTTTGTATAGCGCGTCTGACGGAACTCAAAAATAGGATTATCGTCCACAAATTCAAGCAGACGCTTCGACCCAATTACAAAACCGATGACGACTTTGTTGTGGTTGATCTTCTTCTGGCTGTTGTTGATCACACCACTTTCAAGCAGTGGAATCACCCCGTCGGAAACCATCTCGCTATGCACCCCAAGGTTCTTGTGGTTGCCCAGCAGATCAAGAATGGCATCAGGGATAGCCCCAATCCCAAGCTGCAGCGTGGCCCCATCGGGAATCAACTCAGCCACATGCTTTGCAATCACCTTATGCTCGGGCAATCCTGAGCGAGACTCCATTTCCGCCAGCGGAAAATCACCCTCCACCATCACATCAATTTCACTGACATGCAGAAAGGTATCCCCATGCGTCCTCGGCATCCTGGGATTCGTAATCGCAATTACATGCTTAGCCACCTTGGCAGCAGTCAGCGACACATCAATGCTAGGCCCAAGACTCACAAACCCATTGCGATCTGGAGGTGTACACTGCATCAGTGCCACATCAATCGGCAGCGTCCCGTCGAGAAACAATCCTTCAATCTCACCGAGAAAAATCGGAATGTAATCCGCCCGCCGTTGCTGTACAGCCTCGCGAACATTGGCCCCGATAAACAAAGCGTTGTGCCGGAAATTGTCTTTGTATTGAGCCTGAGCGTAGGGGGCGCTACCCATCATCGCCATGTGCACAACTTCTACATTGCGAAGTTCCCCTGCCCGCGCCGTCATCGCCTCAACCAAAGGCTCTGGCTCAGCACACCCCTGGTGCACATAAACTCGCTGACCAGACTGAATCACCGATACTGCTTCTGCTGCACTAACCATTCTTAATAGTATCGAGAGTCATGGTGTACTGGATGGTTCGCTTGCTCTTTGCAGGCAACCACACAGCCGTCGGGGCCGCCCACAACAAGCCCCTTGTGGCTCGCCGGAATCGATACTCCGGATAAGGGCTCGCCCCAAACTCAATCCCCCAGGTCATCGTGCGTCCATTCCAGGGCGCATACTTCCGTTCGTGGTTCTCCTCCCAAATGCCCAGCCAGGGAAAGTCCTGCAGATTCCACTCATAGCCAATACGCAAACCAAGCTTCGGGTTGGTCACTTTCACTTCCCCCTTGGTCAGCAAATGCGCATGATAATCCGCACTCATCAGCGACGAAGGATAGGTGCGGTCCTTCCACTCAAATTCACCCTCATTCAACTTTGCACTCCGCAAGATCGGCGCCTCAAGCTTGGTCACCCCGCGCTCCAGAAAGGGCGGCCCCAGCGTGACATGCTCCTGCCAGGCGATGTGGCGGTCAAAGGGCAACAGATTCTCAACATCTTCGGTGAAACGAATCTTGTTCCCGTCCAACTCCATCCTGCGTTGCACATTGAGTTGCGACAGAGGCAGATGCGCGCGCAGTTCCTCATCGTAAGGAACGATCGATGCCTCGCCATGAACACTGTAACCAGCACGCGCTTCTTCCTCCGACGGGGGCCCAAAGAAATCCACACACCAGTTGTGGCCAAGGATTCCCGAGAGCAACTTGGCCTCAGGTCCTGTCCCGTATTCAGGATGTTTGGCAGCAGAATAAGTCGAAGGATCGATGGTGGGCCAGGGCGGCGTCCACAGCGGATTGATGCCCTTGCCCTTGTGAAAGATCTCAGCGATATGCCCACCTTCAGCAACCACTGTCACACGAAGATCCTGGTTCTCCCACTGGTAGGCGCGCCGTCCGAGATACGATACTGGTTTCATTCTGGATAGCATATCGATATGACGAAGTGGTTTGCATTACTCACACTCCTGACGGCAACTCCTTTCTGGGACGCCCTTGACGTCAAACAGTGGAGCGAAGAGCAATTGATCGACTTTTTCGGGAACTCCCCCTGGTCTCAACCGGCGGAATCAACCAGTGGAAACGGCGTCCTTACGTTTTTGGCCACCGCAAAACCAGTCCAGATGGCTGAGGTGGAAAAGCGCCGACGGCAAATGAAGAAGGTCGCTGGGGTCGACGTGATCCAGGATCCCGCCTGGGATGAGTTCCTGGAATTCCTCGAGCGCGACTCATCCAAATACATTGTCCTGGCCGTTGCAATTCCAGCCGAGGCGACAAGAGAAGCCTCCGAGATGTCACTCATGGAAAATCAAAGCTTCATGAAGCTGGGTAAACAGAAAATCAAGATGAGCGGCTATTTCCCACCATCCCCAACAGACCCGTATACACGCCTGATCTTCCCGCGAGCCGGCGCAGACAAAGTAAAGGAACTCAACTTCGAGCTCTTCCTCCCCGGCACAGGCACCCCATACCGGCAGGTCTTCTATCCAGTCAAAGCAATGAACTACCGCGGCCGCCTGGAGATGTAAGCACAGAGCCGCTCCATCGCGGGCTCAAGAATCGTCTTGTCCGCCGCATAACAAATGCGAATGGACCCTTCCCCGCCTGGCCCAAACGCAACTCCGGGAGCGATCCCCACGTGCGTCTCAAGCAGACAATCCTTGGCAAAAGCAAAGGAATCAACGAGCCCGTCAATCTGCGGAAACAGATAAAACGCTCCTTCCGGTGAAGGAATGTGCACTCCCTCCACCTGGCTCAACATGCCAACGCAATAGTCGCGATTCGATCTCAACTGCTCACGCAACTCCGTGACGAAACCTTCCCCATCCCGCAACGCCGTCTCTGCCGCCCGCTGTGTAAACCCCGCCGGGCACGACACCATAAACTCATTCAGTTCTGTAGCGCGCTTCACAAGATCCTGACGGCCCACCACCCAGCCCAGACGCCAGCCGGTCATGCAATAGGCCTTCGAAAAACTCTGCACCACAAACACTGCGTCATCCGGCTCGGTCAACCTAAGAATGCTGGGCGCAATGTCGGCTCCGTAAATCAACCGCTCATACACCTCGTCAGCAAGAAGCCAGAGTTTGTGCCGCCGCGCAAAGTCGAGCAACTGCTGCTGCTCTTCCACTGTGGCCACCCACCCAAGCGGATTCGATGGCGAGGTGTACAAAAGCAACTTCGTTCGGGAAGTGACCGCCGCCTCCATTGCCGCGAAATCGATCGTGAAGCGCCCACCAGCCAGCGGCTGAGCAATCTCAATCGGCTTTGCCCCAATCAGCGCCGCAATCGAGGCGCCATTGGGCCACGCCGGCGTCAGCACAATCGCCTCATCGCCAGGGTCGAGAATGCAGCGAATACTAACATTCAGCGCCTGCACCCCAGACGCTGTCACCAAAACCTCCGACGCCGGATCTAGCTTCACATTGTGCTTGGCATCGTAATGGCTGGCAATCGTTTCACGCAGACTCAGCAAGCCAGCATTGGACGTGTAATAGGTAAACCCATCACGAACTGCCTTGTCCAATGCGGCTTTAATGAAGTCTGGCGTCGGCAAATTCGATTCGCCAAAATACAGCGGATAAACCTTCTCCATACGCATTGCAATTTCAGCAATGGCACGCACACGGGAATACGGCACCGATTCCGCAATTGGGGCAATCTGGGGACTGGGCATAGGTTTTAGTTTAGAGCCTGATCGTTCAGCGCCAGAAACGTCGCAAGACTCCTTGAATGTTCACCAAAATCTTTTGGCTTGTATCGAGCGCTGGATTCATCCTCTTCATAACTCTCTTCTTGATGGTTCTTGCGGATTTCTTCAAAACTGGTCCGGAAGGTCCACTAGGAGCACTCGTACTCCTCATTCCGCCCGTCATCCTGCTCATCATGGCTGTGATCGTCTGGCTATCCGGCAGCGAGACAGTGGCAAAAGTATGCCTGGGAATAATTGCTCTCTTCCTCTCGCCAATACTTACAGGCCCGATCAGAGCAAAATTCAGAGACAATGCCGCGAATAGCTTGCGGCAGGGTGATAACTCATTCAGCGGCCCCCAGAGGGAACTCGCTCACGCAATCCTGGCCGGAGACCTCGCCAAAGTACGCAAACAAATTCCTCTAGCGGGCGACATCAGCAAACCCTACGGTGAGGGAGAAACGCTGCTGCGCTTCGCGGTAATGAATGTCGGCACCGGCAGCACCATCGAAATCGTACAAGCACTGCTCGGCGCTGGAGCAGACCCCAATGTTCTGGCCTTCCAAAGCAGCTCGCCTCTGGACATGGCGATCTTTCACGGCCCTCCGCTAGTGGAAATTCTCCTCAAAGCGGGAGCAGACCCGAAGAGACTCGATGGAGTGGGGCGTCCTCTCTGGTGGAACTCGATCTCACACCTCAATGATCTTTCCCTGCTACGCGTATTCCTAAGCCATGGTGTCGATCTCAACGTCCGCAACGCCGACGGTAGTGTTGTAGGGTTTGCGGCTTATCACAAGAACTGGCCCGCACTTTGGCTCCTGATGGAGAGCGGTGCCCCGTGGAAGGGCGAGAAACAATTCGACGAAGAGGTGAAAGCGATGCTGCAAAGAGACTACGAATATCGCAAGGCAGCAAAAGACGAAATCCCCGAAGAAATGACCCTCGCGCTAAAGAAGATGGAAGAAAACTAGCTGCGGCTCTTGGCCATCATCAGCTCATCGATATTGATGAGGTGCGTTGGATAGTTGCCCGTGTAGCAGGCATAACAATATTCCTGCTTGTCGTCCTCAACCGCCTGGCTCAAAGCCGACAGCGGAAGATAACCAACAGAGTCAGCCTCGGTGAAGCGGCGAATCCCCTCAAGGTTATTGTTCGAAGCAATCAATTCGCCTTTGGTAGGCGTATCCACCCCATAGAAGCAGGGTGAGATCGTCGGAGGACAAGAGATCCGCAAGTGCACTTCCTTGGCCCCTGCGCTGCGTACCATGCGCACAATCTTGCGTGAAGTAGTGCCACGAACCAGCGAGTCATCCACCAGCACCACGCGCTTGCCTTCAAGCAAATGCCGTACCGGGTTCAGCTTCAACTTCACACCAAAATCGCGAATCGTCTGCGAAGGCTCGATAAAAGTCCGGCCCACATAATGGTTTCGAATCAGCGCCTGCCGGAAAGGCAGCTTTGCTTCCTCTGCGTAACCAAGCGCCGCGGCCACACCAGAGTCTGGCACGGGCACTACGATGTCGGCATCAGCTGGACAATGCTGCGCCAGTAAGCGCCCCATGCGCTCGCGCGATTGCGCGATTGACTTCCCGAACACAAGCGAATCCGGCCGTGCAAAATACACATGCTCAAACACGCAATGTGCCTTATCCGCAACCGGAGCATAACGCTCTCGAGTAATGCCTTCGGGCCCGACAATCACCATCTCACCGGGCTCAACATCAGAAATATAAACCGCGTTGATCAAATCAAAGGCGCAAGTCTCACTGGCAAACACATAAGCAATCCGGCCACCGCTCAATTCCAACTGGCCCAAAGCCAGCGGGCGAAACCCGTGCTTGTCGCGAGCCACAATCAGACGGTTCTCGGCCAAAAACACCAGCGAGAACGCGCCTTCCAACTGCAACAGCGCATCCCGCAAGGCACCCGCCATCGTCTTCTCACGCGACCGCGCCACCAGGTGCAAAATCACTTCTGTATCGCTGGTCGCCTGAAAGATCGACCCATCCTGCTCAAGCTCATTCCGCAGGTTCATCGCATTCGTGATGTTGCCGTTATGAGCCACCGCAATCGGCCCCTTGTTGCAACGGACAGAGAACGGCTGCGCATTCAGCAGCGCCGTGTCGCCTGAAGTTGAATACCGCGTATGCCCAATCGCTGCGTCGCCCTGCAAGTGCGCAAGTACCGGCACGGTGAAGATGTCGGCAACATGTCCCATCGACTTGTGGCATAGAATCTCGTCCTCGTGCAGAGAGGCAATTCCAGCGCTCTCCTGTCCACGATGCTGCAGCGAGTGCAATCCGAGATTAACGACCTTGGCCGCCTCAGGATGACCGTAAATCGCGAAGACACCACATTCGTCATGGAACTTGTCAAACATGCAACGATTCCTCCAGTGCTCGATCCCAGGTGTGATACAACTTATCGACCCCAACGTGAACAACTTGAGTTCCGTTAAGGGCAATCTTCAAAGTCCCGGCCGTCGTTTCGCCAAGAACTAAGGCGGGCACCTGATGGCGCGCGGCGATAGCTACAATTTCTTCTAGTTTCGATGTTGCAAGCAGCACCCGCGATGCACCTTCGTGGAACAACGCAAATTCCGGCCGCAAATCCGTCTTGATGTCGACGTCTGCGCCCACACCGGCAAAGGTCCCCTCAGCTAGTGCAACAGCCAGACCACCGTCGCCAAGGTCATGCGCAGCCTCGGTCAGATTGGCTCGCACGATCTCACGCGTTGCTTCTTGCACCCGCTTCTCAAGCGGCATGTCGAGCTTAGGAGGCAAGCCCCAAAGCGCGCCCAGAACCTGCTTGGCATACTGCGTCCCACCAAAATGTGTCAGGTCAGAATCCCCAAGCCCACCCAGCAATACCAGGTCCAGGCCCGCCTTCGGGAAGGCCATCGGAATCGGCGCCACCGTCGGCAGCAATCCAACAATGCCAACCACCGGCGTCGGGAAGATCGATTCACCCAGCGTTTCGTTATAGAGGCTGACGTTGCCACCAGTGATCGGAGTCTCAAAAAACTTGCAAGCCTCAGCCAGTCCTTCAATACCTTCTACCAACTGCGCCATAATCTCAGGCCGCTCCGGGTTACCGAAGTTCAAATTGTTCGTGGCAGAAACCGGCAAGGCACCTACAGTGGAAAGATTCCGGCAGCACTCGGCGACGATCAGCTTTGCGCCTTCACGCGGGTCGAGATAGCAGTAGCGGCCATTGCCATCGAGCGACATCGCAATCGATGTACCCGTCTCTTTAATACGAACAATCGCCGCATCGCCACCAGGCCCTGCCAGCGTATTCGTGCGCACCATGTAGTCGTACTGCTCCCAGATCCACTTCTTCGAACACAGATCGTTGCTGGCCAGAAGCTTCAACAGATCTGCTTCAACACTGGCGCTGCTAAACGAAGGCCCGTCCATCGGCACATTACGGTAAGGCTTCGTATAAGGCCGGTTGTAAAGTGGTGCTTCATCGGCAAGATCGCGATTCTTGATCTCGGCTACAACCTCACCATGATTGCGAACCCGCAGCATCCCGTCATCGGTAACCGTACCGATAACAGCGCTCTCCAGGCCCCACTTATTGAACACATCAAAGATCTCTTGCTCACGGCCCTTCTCAGCCACAAGCAACATGCGTTCCTGCGATTCCGACAGCATGATCTCGTAGGGCGTCATTCCCGTCTCACGCTGCGGCACATGCTTCAAATCGAAATCAATACCGGTGCCGGCGCGCGAACCCATTTCACTGGTAGAGCAAGTCAAACCAGCCGCGCCCATATCCTGAATACCCACGATGGCGCCCGTCTTCATAGCCTCGATGCAAGCCTCAAGCAGCAGCTTCTCCATGAAAGGATCGCCCACCTGCACCGTCGGCCGCTGTTGCTTCGAAGCTTCGGTAAACACGTCCGAGGCCATCGACGCCCCGTGAATTCCGTCACGCCCCGTGCGAGCGCCGACATAGATCACCGGGTTGCCAACACCAGTGGCCTGCCCGTAGAAAATCTCATCATGCTTGAACACACCCATGGCGAAAACATTCACCAGCGGGTTGCCGTCATAGCAGCTCTCAAATACGGTCTCGCCGCCAACGGTCGGCACACCAAAGCAATTCCCGTAGTGAGAAATACCCTGAACCACCCCGTCCAGAATCCGACGGTTCCGCGCGCCATTCTTTTCGCTATCGAGCGGACCAAACCGGATCGCATCCATCACCGCAATCGGCCGAGCACCCATCGTAAAAATGTCGCGCAAGATCCCGCCAACACCGGTGGCTGCGCCCTGAAACGGCTCAATGAAACTCGGGTGATTATGCGACTCGATTTTGAAAGCGATCGCATAGCCATCACCGATATCGATGATGCCGGCATTTTCGCCCGGCCCCTGCAATACGCGCTCGCTGTGGGTCGGCAACTTCTTGAGGTGTACCTTCGAGCTCTTGTAGGAACAATGCTCGCTCCACATCACCGAGAAAATGCCAAGCTCTGTCAGATTCGGGTCGCGGCCCAGCAGTTGCTGAATCTTCTCGTATTCGCCTCGCGTCAGCTTGTGTGTCTTCAGCAGGGCATCGAGTTGGGTCGGATTATTTTCGCTCATCGGGAGATTGCAGCCAGAGAATTCAACATGGATTGGAAAACGCCAAGGCCATCGGTGCCAGGCATCAGAGGATCAGAAACACGTTCGGGGTGTGGCATCATGCCCATCACATTACGCCCGGCAGAAAGGATACCAGCAATGTCCCGCATCGAACCATTCGGGTTATCCGTGTAGCGGAACACGATACGGTCCTCGGCTACAAGCTGGTCGAGCGTGGCCTCATCAGCCGTATAGCAGCCCTCGCCGTGGGCGATCGGGATCTGCAAGACCGCACCAGGCTTCAGCGCGTTGGTAAAGGGGGAATTGGTGCTGACGGTCTCAAGCCCAACGGTCTTGCAGATATAGCGAAGACCTTTGTTGCGAATGAGGGCACCGGGAAGGATGTGCGCTTCAGTGAGAATCTGGAAGCCGTTGCAAAAGCCCGCTACCAGTCCTCCTGCATCGGCAAACTTCTTCACTGCGCGCATCACGGGTGAAAACCTCGCGATGGCACCGCAGCGCAAGTGGTCTCCGTACGAGAAACCACCAGGGAGAATGATGGCATCAAAGCCGTTCAGGTTCTCACTGTCATGCCAGACAAAATCTGCTTGCTGCCCGAGATTGCGAGTGACGGCGTAATACGCGTCGTGATCGCAATTCGAGCCGGGAAACACTACGACTCCGAGCTTCATTGGGGAAACTTGAGTGTAACAGAAAGGGCCGCTTTTCGAGCGGCCCAATCGTATCGAAACTTTGAATTGTGTAGATGAAAGCTAGGCGGTAGCGGCCTTCTTGCGCGCAGCGCGTTTCTTCTCTGCGGGTGGTTGACGGTCAGACTTTTTCAAGCTTGGCTGAACGATAGAAAGTACGAACTTTTTTTCGCCGTGCTCGTCAAATTTAATTCGGATAGAATCTTCAGTGCATTCCAGCACCGATCCAAGTCCAAACTTGGGGTGTTCCACCTGTGCGGCGGTGGCGAAAGCGGGTTTAGCAGCCATTTCAAGGAGCTCCTCTAAAGGATAAACTCCTTACATTCTAGCAAATCGAGGCAATATGTCCAAGCAGGTCAATCCACTAGCCCGAATTCGTAACTTTTGTCTTCAATTTCCAGACTCCAAAGAGGTCATTCAATTCGGCCATCCCTTCTTCAAATGGCGCGATAAACCCTTTGCCGTCCTCGACGACAACGACATCAGCATCAAAGTAGAAAAGGAATCCCAACCCCTTTTTCTCGAAGATCCCCGCTTCACCAAAACTCCCTACATCGGCAACCATGGCTGGATCACGCTGTCTCTCAACCCACCCATCAACTGGGAAGAAGTAGAAGAACTCATCCGCGGCAGCTATGAATTCGTCTCTACGAAAAAAGCGAAGAAGAGGCAAAACTAACTGTTGACTTCGCCATGTCTTCGCCTTATTCTGAAATTCAAGCGAAGAGGTGGCGAACATGAATCTCCCGTCAACAGGACCCTTACATTGCGGACCCTCCGGTTGGGCACATGCCCAATGGCAAGGTGTCTTTTACCCAACCACGAAGTCCAAGGACTTTCATCAACTTGAGTACACCTCGCGCTATTTCAACAGTGTCGAGCTGACCTCGAGCTTCTTCGCCCCGCTTCGCCCGGAGCTCAGCAAGCTCTGGTGCCGGCAGGTTCGGCACAACTCTGAATTCCAGTTCAGCGTCCGTGCATGGAAGAAGCTCACCCACGAAGCTCAGTTTGAGGCCAAAGACATCGCCGCTTTCCGTGAGGGGATTCGCCCGATCGAGGAAGCAAAGAAGCTTGGTGCCGTGCTGATGCAGTTTCCCAGTGGCTTTAGGTTCACACCCGAAAACCGCGCCCGCTTCGTCGCTCTGCGTCGCGAACTCAAAAACCTGCCTCTGGTAGCAGAGTTCCGGCATTCGAGCTGGCTTGAAGAGGATGCGCTTTCGATGTTGATCGACTACCACGTCGGTTTCTGCAACATAGATCAGCCGGACCATTCGCGGGCCATGCCTCCCACAGCCTTGATGACAAGCCCGGTTGCGTATGTCCGTCTTTGCGGACGCACGCAGTCCGGGTCTTATCAATACTCGATGGACGAACTCACCGAATGGACCCACCGCATCCGCAAGGTAAGCCGTTACGCCAAGCGCACCTTCGTCGTCCTGTCGAACGACCATGGAGCCCGCAGCCTGGTAAACGCCTTCCAGATGCAGCAGTTGCTAGGAATCGAAAACGTAAGAGCCCCGCGCGATTTGGTCCGCCGCTTCCCACAAGAGCTGCAAATCATCCGTCCCGACCAGCCTCTCCAGACTGGCCTATTCGACACCCTCGCTGCCTGAGAAGTACTCGACGGCAACACCCCGGGCCGCGATCTCAGCTACCAACTGCGCAACCGCAGCAGTCGGTTCTTGAGCGCAACTCAGCACAATCGTCCATTCAATGTTTTCGCGAAATTCCGAAGTCGTGATCTGCCAATCGGCAGGAATCGGAGGCGACGTACCCAACAGATCTTCTATGGAAGGAAAGATCCAGCGCCGCACCAGATACCGAGCCATGGCAGCATCCGGCTTCGGGCCACGAATCAGAAAATGATCCTCGCCGTGCACAATGAGGCCCAGTGGGGTAATAAATGGTTTCACCTTTTGAATCGTTTCGCTCACATTCGAATTGTCTTGCTGGTTCATCTGACCCTGGGAAACAGACTGGGCACGGGGCTCTTGACCAGTCCTAACCTGGTTGGATTTCAGCTATCGAGTTTGCTTGTCTACGAAGAATGCCGATCATCTCTGGCACATGATGGAATCGCGGTAGGCTCGCCACTTCCGCAAGCCAACCCCTGGATCGGATTCCAATTCGAAGAGGCCACTTGGAGCTTGTGGATCGAATGCTCGAAGTCCCAAATGAAGCAAGATTTCGGCAATAACCTCTGCGGCCATTTCGTCCCCTCTGGCATGGAAAGCGAAGCTGCTAACAGGGTCTTCGAGGCTCATGTTCACTTCGATGGAGAAAGTCGGGCCATCGATGCGTCCCCAAGTCGGATCAGAAAAGTCGGCAAAAGGAACCACCTCAACGATTCGACTGATTAGTTCTGATCGTCTACCAATGGAGGCGGGTCGAAAATTGCTTGGAATCTCATCTACCGACCGGATCGACTGCGGAATGTCCTGAACGAAAACGTCCCAGCTCATTATTTGAGGATAGCGAGTAGAGCAAAGCTAAACCTCACTCTCAAAAGTATCAGGGTTGATCCACACAAAATCGGTCGCGGTCTTCAGGCTGGATATCAGGCACTCGTTCCAGCACCTCAAGGAACTTTGCCCGATCACCCCGCTTAGCGCGACTCTCCAACCGCTCCCAGGCAGCAACGTGCTCAGCGCATGCGGTAGCGAATACGTCGGCGACGCTCATGCTTTGCGATCGAGCGATCTCTGAAGCTCTATCGTAAATATCCTTTGGAACTTCGACGTTAACGATCACCGCACCTCTCCAATCTGTTTCAAAAATTCACCCGGCAAAAGAACGGGGACCCGATATGCCGCAGCGCCGACAAAGTCACTTGTATTGAACGTTACAATTGCAGCCCCGGCACGTGCCGCCAACTCCAAGATACGATCATCATCGGGATCACGCAACGTTGGACGCAATCGGAGTTGAACCTCAACAAGCTCCGCCACGTTGAAGAAGTAGTCCAGTAACGAGTCTACGTCCGCTGATCGGATCACCGTTCGCATGAATTCGCGCTTCAAAACGTCTTCATACTCAAGTGCCACAGGCACTGATAAGCAAGGACGCCACCGCGGATCACCAAGCAGTTGGAGTAGCCGGAAGGAGATGCCACGGCGGGAACGAAGGCCAGCTACTAACACGTTCGTATCTATCACCGCGCGAAGAGCCACTGGTGCTATTTTCTACAAGAATGCTGAGCAATTTTCGATGATTTAATTAGAAGCCACCTCACGCTAAGAGGATAGCCTGCCAAAGGTGAAATCGGAAGAGAGGGGTGGTGGTAGCGCCAAGGGGAATCGAACCCCTGCTTAAGCCTTGAGAGGGCTCCGTCCTAACCGCTAGACGATGGCGCCACACATTGCGACACTTGAAGTGTAACAAACCCTAGCGAACCTTGAATTCCGGCAGCCGTCCCGGCGTGGCCGGCGCACCCGCTGCATTCAGTTCCCGCTCCACCTTCTTCAAGTCCACTTCCAGCAAAACCCGAAGCTTCTCAAGCTCTTTCTCAAAATCCCGGGCCGCAAGATTGTAGTTATCCACCCAGAACTGAGCCGGCTTGCTCGTCGACAACCTCATGTTCCCAGCCACAGTACGAATTCGCTCCGCCAGCGCCGGTACCGTCTCGACATAGCGCCCAGACGCAAACGAGTCGCCCACCACCACCAGCCGTATCGCCGCCAGCCGCTCCTCCAACCCCTTCACATCCGCGCGCAACTTCGCCGGAGCACTGGGCGTCAGCTCCAGCGCCGTCTTCATCGCCGTCAGCTTCAACCGCGTAGCATCGATATTTTCCGACGCCCCGGTCACCGCCCTCTGCAAGCGCGTCACCTTCTGCTGGAACTCACTCAGAATCTTGAAGTCCGCCTCATTCATCGAAGACGTCCCCTCGGCAATCACTCGAAACGCAACAGGCTCACCAAGCGGACTAACCACCCCGCCCACCCGCTTCGACATCTGCACCTTGTAGCTGCCCGGCATCCCAAGCGGCCCAGTCTGCGGAGGCCCAAACTCATCCAGCGCCTCCATCCCCGGCGGCGTCGGTCGCGGCAGATTCGTGGCAGGCTCCCGCAAATCCCAGGTCACACGGTTGATCCCTTTCGTAGCGGGCCCAGTGATCGTCCGCACCGCCCGCCCACCGGCATCCAGCACGGTAAACAGAATCGCCGGCGCTTCCTCTTCAACCTCAGCCCGCAACTCAGCCAGCGACGGATACACAATCGCTTCCTTCTTCTGATTCGCCGCCCGCTCAGCATCGCGGCGCAGATCCCGCTTCGACTTCAGCCCATCCTTCAAATGATAGGTAAAGGTCGCGCCAAAGGCCGGATTCTCAGCCGTGTAATAAGCCTCACCCTGGCTCCCCTTCGTCGTTCCACCAAGTCTCCGCGATTGCACATACAACAACGCATCCTTGACGCCAAACAACTTCGCCTCGGCATTCAACACCTCAGGCTTCATAGACCGCAGCGCCGAGTAGTCATCAAGGATATAAATCCCACGGCCAAAGGTGCCAACCACCAAATCGTTCTCACGCTTCTGAATGGCCAGATCATGCACAGCAATCGTCGGCATCCCGCCCGTCAGCTTCGTCCATTTCACCCCACCATCAAGGCTCGTAAACACACCAAACTCAGTGCCGACAAACAACAAGTTCGGGTCGACATGATCCTGCACAAACGCTTTCACAGCCCCGTTCTCCGGAAGGTCACCCATAATCGGGGTCCAGTTCCTGCCAAGGTCGGTCGACTTGAACAGATAAGGTTTGAAGTCCGAATTCTGATGATTGTCAAAAGCTGCAAATACAGTGTTGACATCGAGAATCCCCGGCACCACCTTCTTCACATAAGCGCCTTCAGGCACACCGGCAATACCAGCCACCTTCCGCCAGTCAGTCCCCGCATTCTCACTCACATGAATCAGCCCATCATCGCTACCCGTATAAAGCAGCCCATCTTTCTTTGGCGACTCCGCGATCACACTCAAATTCCCGTAGCTTGCAGTCGACTGATTCTTTGCAATCGCTTCCGGGCCCCACACCTTACCCATCACCGGCAAAGTATCGCGGTTGAGCGCACGAGACAAATCTCCACTGATAGCCTTCCATGTACTGCCACGGTCATCACTCTTGAAAACCTTCTGCGCCCCGTAATAGATTCGCCCGGCTTTATGCACACTAACTGCAAACGGCGAATCCCAATTCCAGCGCAAGGCATCTTCTCCCGGCAATTCGAGAGGCTTCAACCCCACAGACTCACCCGTCCGTTTGTCAAAACGCGAAAGCCCGCCATTCTGGCTCTCGGCATAGATGATGTTCTGTTCAAACGGATCCACCTTCGAGATAAATCCATCTCCACCACGAGTCACAAACCAGTCGTCATTCGTGATCCCATGCCCGCTCTTGGTGCGCGAAGGCCCGGCCAGCGAGTTGTTATCCTGCGTTCCGCCATAGATGTTGTAGAACGGCTTCGCATCATCGACAGCGATGTCATAGAACTGCGTAATCGGCAAATTCGCCTTGTAGATCCAGTTCGCGCCCTTGTCCCACGATTCATACAAACCACCATCACAACCCACCAGATAATGATTCGTCTGCTTCGGGTCAATCCAGATCACGTGATTGTCCACGTGCTTGTTCTTCTCACCCAGCGGCCGCACATTGCGCCCTCCATCATCGGAGACTCGAAAGACCACATCCGGTAAATAGATCCGCATCGGATTCTTCGGGTCGACAAACACCTTGGCGTAGTACATCGGCTGTGCCAGATGCTCATTCACCTTGGCCCAGGTCGCCCCCGCGTCATCGCTCCGGTACAAGCCGCCAAACCTTGCTGTCGCCTCAATCGTCGCGTAGACGATAT
Source organism: Bryobacter sp. (assembly GCA_044376335.1). GTDB lineage: Bacteria > Acidobacteriota > Terriglobia > Bryobacterales > Bryobacteraceae > Bryobacter. The sequence continues at coordinate 15,811 of JBIPMY010000010.1, read as the reverse complement.
TCGAATCACTAGGCGCAATCGCGAGGCCAATCCGTCCCAGCTCCCCTGCCGGCAAACCATTCCCGCTTAACTTCTGCCACGTCGCGCCTGCATCGGTCGACTTATAAATCGCACTCTCCGGCCCGCCATTGATCAAGGTCCAGAAATGACGCCGCCGCTGCCAGGCGCTTACAAAAAGAACATCTGGATTCTTCGGGTCCATTGCGATATCGGTCACGCCCGTGTTCTCGCTGATGGCAAGTGAAGCCTTCCAGGTCTTGCCTCCGTCCACACTCTTATAAAGCCCGCGATCCCCGCCAGGCCCCCACAAGGGGCCCGAAGCTGCTACATAAACCACCTTCGAATCGCGCGGGTCCACCACGATCTTGCCAATGTGCTCGCTCTTCTTGAGCCCCATATTCTTCCACGTGGCCCCACCATCGTCACTCCTGTAAACCCCGTCCCCATAAGCCACACTCCGCTGGCTATTGCTCTCGCCCGTCCCCACCCAAACGGTATTTGGATTTTTCGGGTCCAGCGTCACATAACCAATCGAATAACTAGCCTGCTTGTCAAAAACAGGAATCCACGTCGCGCCATTGTTCACGGTCTTCCAAACGCCGCCACTGGCTACACCCAGAAAATAATGCCCAGGGTTATCCGGATGCACAGCAATCGTTTCAATGCGGCCCGACATCAAAGCCGGCCCGACCGATCGCAACTTCAACCCAGCAAGCACAGCCTCCTGCCCAAAGGCTCCGGCGACAAAAAGGCACAAAGAGAGAACACAACGCATATCGGATTAGTGTAAACGCTAATCCGGAACAAAGTCGAAATGCGCCGGCCGGGGCTTCACCTCAACCGCACAATCGATAGACAAATCCCACCACTGGCTCTGCGGCAGCGAGGTCAACACCGCATCCCGCACCGCCTCACTACCCTGAAACAAAGTCACAAACATTTTCAACCCCTCAAAACGCTGCACTCGCGCGAGGTACCGTTCCGCCCCATAATCCACCTCAAGCAGATGATTTGGCGAGTAGTAACGGCGAAGCCAGGCTCCCAACCCGTCGAGGCCCGGAAACACAACCCGCTCGGTAATGTTCGCCATATCCAGCTTGTCCCGCACTTCCCACTTCAGCACCGCAGGCACAATGATCTTGCGAAAAATCCCCGGCTGCTCAGCCTCCTTGCCCTCGAGCCACTCCTCCAACTGCTTTTCCGGGCTCGAAATCATCGAAAACAGTGCCGCCTGATTCACAATGCGAGTATCTAGAGACGGTGGCTCAAAAAAGATCACGCTTTCCTGCCCATCCCGCTTCACCTTTGCATCAAATTCGGGCAACGTCCGCGCATACCCATCGAGCATCTCTGCAGTAAAGAACACCGCATCATCCTTCTTCAGAATCGCCTTCAAGCTTGCTGGAAGATAACGCCGTACCTTGATGAAATCGATACAGAAGATCACCCCATCGGTAGCAAACAAATCCGCCTTCGTAGTCACAAAGTGCAGCGCCACATAAGGCGAGAACGTCCAGTCCAGCAACCGCGTAGGCAACCCATGATGCTGCCCCATCGCAAGCCAGTTCCACCAAGAGTCATGCAGCGTACTCTCCATCTGCGACCCATACTTGCGGAAATTCCTCAGCAAATCATCTTCGATCTGCGCATACCGCCCACCCAGACGATTCAGCGAAGTCCGCCGGTCATAGCGCCAATCCGGCAATCCCCGAAACGCAAACGGCGAACGGAACCGCCCATGAGGCTGATACCAGCTCCCCTCATAAAGGCACTCATTCAACTGCGCCCAGCTCTCCACTCGAACCTCGCTCATGTGACCATACTAGCGATATGACGCTCCTCGCGTTTCTGCTCCTCACCGCACAGCAACCCGGCTATTTCACCGATCAGGAATTTGAAAACGCCAAAGTGACTTTCGAATACAAACTCGACCAATGGGCCGAAGCCGCCATCGTCCTCCGCACTCCCAAAATCGGCCGGCCCATACAGCAAGGCGTTGCAGTCTTTCTCGCGCACGACTTCCACAAACGCGAAGGCACCTACACCACCGGCGCTCTCCCTGGCACCAAGCCACCACTCCAACTACTCCCACCCACTTACAACGTTTGGCACAAAGCCGAGCTTACCCTCAAGGCAGACCAGCTCGAATTCTCACAGGACGGCCAACTCCTCCAGCGCGCCACGCTCGCAACACACAAGCGAGGCAAGGGGCACATCCACTTCGCCACACTCCTCCACAAATACGAAATCCGTAACTTGAAGATCGAAGACCTCGGCACCAGTGAATCGTATGTCGACAATTGGCAACCCTGGAAGCTGCGCGACGCCGGCACCTGGCAGACCTCAACAAATTCAGCCACCGGCTCAAATGGTCACGGCATCAACTATGGCGCACCCGCCCTCAAAGACTTCCTCTTCTCAGCCGAAGTCTTCTCCACCAACAACGCCAACGGCGGCATCTTCTTCCGCGGCAGCCCCCAAAAAAACATCAACCGCGGCTTCGAAGTCCAGATCTACTCGCCTCTAGACTCCGTCTACCCGACAGGCAGCATCTACGGCCTCAAGCGATCCACCATCGCAAGCAACACAGAAGGCCGCTGGTTCTATCTGCAAGTCCAGGTCATCGGCCGCACCTGCAAAGTCTGGGTCGATGGGGTAGAGGTAGCGACAACAAACGAGCTACCAGCGGACCTCGAAGCCGGTCAGATTGGCCTCCAGATCCACATGGAAAACACTCAGGTCGAGTGGCGCCAGATTCGCGCCCTTAAGCTTTAACAGGCCAATCCGGATTCTCCGTCCGAGCCTTCACCATCAACGCCTTCAACTCCGCCACCAGCTCAGGCCGCGCGCTAGCCAGATCCTTCTCCTCACCCAAATCCTGAGAAAGATCAAACAATTGCATCTGCCCGGTCTTCAACTGGATGCATTTCCAATTGCCCCGGCGTATCGCCCGCGCAAAGCCGCCTTCATGAAACTCCCAGTAATAATAGGGCTGCGTGGCAATAGACTTGCCCCTCCAGACATCCAACACATTCATGCCATCAATGCCCTTGGGCGCAGCCACCCCAGCCACCGCCGCAAGCGTCGGCATCACATCCCAAAACGCCCAGGGAGTCTCGTTCACTGTGTGAGCGGGAATCTGTTTTGGCCACAACGCAATCGCCGGCACCCGGATCCCGCCATCGGTGAGCGAACGCTTGATGCCATTCAGAGGGCCATTCGAATCAAAGAACTCAAACTTATGTCCACCCTCCTGATGCGCCCCATTGTCAGAGGTAAAAACGATCAGCGTGTTCTCGTAAAGACCCTTTTCTTTCAACTTCTCAACAATAGCCCCCACGTGCCGGTCCAGCCGGCTCACCATAGCGGCAAAATTCTTCTCCACCTGAGGCCACGGCTTGGCCCCGAACGGAGCATCCTCCGGCACCTCCTGCCCATTCCCCGTGTCCCGCCCCAACTCGTTATTCGTATGAGGAATCACCGACGTGTAGTACATGAAGAACGGCGTCCCGGCCTTCTGCGAATCCAGCCACTTCATCGCCTGTTCATGAATCACATCCGGAGCATAATCCTGCTTCCTCGTCCCGGTATTCCCCTTCAATTCCACCAGTTCATCGTTGTGATGCAAGGCCTGCGGGTAGTACATATGAGCCTGCACTTGAGAGAAAAACCCGAACCACTCATCCCAACCCTTCTTCGTCGGATAGCCAGGCTTGCCCAGCCGTCCCAGCGCCCACTTCCCAAACATCCCAGTCCGGTAGCCAGCCCCTTTGAGCAGCTCCGGAATCACAACATCTTCCTTCCGCAGCACGTCTTCGTTGGCCCCATTACCCCGAATCCGCGAATGCCCCGTGTGATACCCGGTCATCAACGCACAACGCGAAGGAGCGCAAACGGTAGACCCTGCGTAGGCCGAGCTAAACCGAGTCCCCGCAGCAGCGAGCGCATCGATGTTGGGAGTAGAAAACATCTTCTGCCCGTAGCAGCTCAGATCCCCAATCCCCAAATCATCCGCCAAGATAAAAACCACATTCGGTTTCACTGGCGGTTGCCCGGATGCCATCAAACCCACACTACCTGCTAGCCATTCACGTCGAGTCATAAAGCTAGACTAATTCATTAGCCTCATGTCTCTAAATCGATTCGTGCCATGCTTCCTCCTAACCCTCCAACTATTGCAAGCTCAGGGCCAGCATCCTGAGTTGCGGGCCATCATCCTGGAAGCGATTGACCTGACAAAAGACATCCGCCGCTTTCCGGATCGTGGCTCCCCGCAAAATCAAGCCGCCGAGTTGCTCGCCCGCGCTGGCTATGCCGAAGATGCCGAGGAGGTTATCAGGCAGTACCTGGATGAAGCATCCTTCCCTCCCTACTACCTGTGGAAGTCTTGGGCCGTATACGGTCCACAGCAACGCATGGATCAATACCTCGCAACTCTCAAGGACTCCAACGTAAGGGTGGGCATACTCACTTCGTACGCCAGTACACTCTGGCGTCTCGGCCAGAAAGAAAAAGCCAGACAAACCTACCTTGCCGCGCAGACTTTGCTCCCAAAGGTTACGATCTTGCAGAAACGAACCAACTCAACCAATGCCATTGCACAAGGCTTGAAGTACATCGACGATGATGCTCCCTCTCCCCTTTCTACTCGAACGATCCCTCTCCCAAAACGCACTCCGGCCCCATCCCTTGTGGGTCGCTTCCCGATCACCCCAAATGGATTCACGCCTCAATCACCAATGGAGCGAGAAGCAAGCAGCTTCTATGACGAAAAGCTGATCCAGGAACTTTACGCAAGCCTGAAAGCTGGCAAACTACAGGATCTCGACCGCATTATCTCCTCTGCTGCTACACCCTTCCAAAAGGCAATGGGAATCGCTAGCGTGCAGCACATCATGAATCAGGGCGGCCTCGTCGACCTCTCCGAAGCCTGCGCCAGAGCCATCCCCACGACAGACGATAACGCAAAAATGGCAAAGGCTGAAGCACTAGCTTCCGCCGCAACAGCACTCGCAATTAGCGGCGAGAAGAATCGAGCCAGAGCACTCTTCCTCGCCGCCGGGGAGCAAGTCCCCAACATCCCTCAAAATCCATTGGCCCGCATTCAAGTCCTGGTGAACATAGCCCTCCGTCAGGCAACAGCAGACTTCGATGCCGACGCTCAAGCCACCTGGATCCGTGCCATTCAACTCGCCCAAGACTTCCCTTCCGCCCCCACCGTCTGGAACCAACGCAAGAAGGGCGTAAAGTACCGTGAAGAAGCTTTCTGGCCCTTGATCAGCGAAGCAGTGGAATTCCAGCGCATCGCCTTTGCCACTCAGGCCGCCAATGCCTGGGCCGTTACAGACAAAGCCGCAATCGGCAGTCTAGTCAGCGCCCTTCTCCGTTGCGACGACTTTCAACTCGCTCTTACCACCGCAAGAAAGATCCCCAACCCCCACCTGCGCGGGCAGGAACTGCTCTCAGTAGCCTCGTCCTGGCTCAACGCGATCAAGGCTCCAAACTTCTAAGTCCGTCCAAATCGACGATACAATTTCGGCCACAATTAAGTTAGAGCTTGAACCATGGAAGCAATTGAAAAAGTCCAAAGGCTATTGCCCTCTTTGTCGCGAAGCGAAAAGGCGCAACTTCTGAAGTGGGTCGTCCAGGATCTTGGCGACGACTTCCCTGGCATCGACTCCTCACCCGGTGTCTGCAGTGGCGACCCGTGCATTGTCCGAACCAGAATTCCAGTCTGGCTGCTCGAAAATTTCCGTCGCATGGGCGTCTCCGAAGGCGACCTGCTTGCCTCTTACCCCACACTCCGCGCCGAAGATCTCGCTAACGCCTGGGCCTATGCTCGGATTCATGCTGAAGAGATTGAAAGACAGATTCTTGCACAAGCAGAAGCCTGAACATGGCTAACATCTAGAGTTGGTTCCGAGCCTTCACCGTCTCCCAGTCGACAACCCTACCCTGAGCGAAATCCCGCAACGAGCGATCCAACTGCCGCTTCAAATACTCCTCATTCCCATCCTCAAGATCATCAGCCATGAGATCAAATCCCTCTAGCGAAGCAAGCAACTCCTCCGCCGCTTTCCCCAAATCCCCACCGTGCTGCTCGGCCAATTCACGAAGCGCACGATCAGCCGATTCGTCAATTTCGATACTTAGCGTCACCTTACCGTCAACCTACCAATTTCCACCCTCTTCTGCACCCAAACCCCGATTAGCCCGCTCGTTTAAGTTCTTCCCGCACAACTCGCCGAAGTGTATCTTCAAGCGGTTCCCTTCGTCTGCCAACAAAATCCCGAAGCGCCAAATTGATCAGGCTCTGGTAATTGCCACCACCCATTCGATCCACCTCGTCTCGAAACCAATTCAAGAGATCATCATCAAGTCGAATGGTCACCCTTGTTTTGCCTGTAGGAGCTGTTACCACAGCCCCGCGCTTGCCCTTACTGAAATCGTATTCCTGCTTCATGCTTCCTCCAGATATTCTTTGCATTCACGTGCGGTAGCAAGTCTCGCCGAGATGATCCGAATTGCGCTTCCCCGCCATGTGTAAACCACAGTGAGGATTCGAGCGAGCCCATCGGTCCCAATTGTGACCCACCGCTCCTCGCCATAGGCATCATCCCGCAAGGTAATCGCACGAACATCCTCCAGCACGCCAACAGAATCGGCGAACTTGATCCCATGTTTGCGAAGGTTACTCGCAGCCTTGCGCGGATCCCATTCGAATGCCGTCACTGTGTACGATTGTACACCACTTGAGACACACAACTACCCTTTCACCACACCTTCAGGAGCAAACCGATATAGACTAATCCCCAATGCTCGACACAGCCATAATCGTCGTCTACTTCCTGATCGTCTTCGCAATCGGCGCCTACCACTCCCTCAAAGAGCGCAACACCAAAGACTACTTCCTCGCCGGAGGCAGCGTCGGCTGGGTCGCCATCGGCTTCTCCCTCTTCGCCACCAACATCTCCAGCGAACACTTCATCGGCCTCGCCGGCTCCGGCGCCTCCACCGGCTTCGCCGTAGGCTGCTACGAACTCTCCGCTGGCTTCTGCCTATTCATCCTCGGCTGGCTCTTCGTACCCCACTACCTGCAGAGCAAGGTCTACACGATGCCCGAATTTCTCGAGCGCCGCTTCGGTGCCAACTGCCGCTGGTACCTCACCATCATCTCCCTCCTCGCCTACGTTTTCACCAAGATCAGCGTCAGTCTCTTCGCCGGCGGCATCCTCATCCGCGAAGTCTTCGGGTGGGATTACATGACCACTGCCGTCTTCCTCGTCATAGCTACCGGCGTCTACACCATCTTCGGCGGCCTTGCCGCCGTAATCTACACGGACCTCTTCCAGGCCGTCCTCCTGATTGCAGGCGCGATCGTCCTCACCATCCTCGGCCTCGACAAAGCTGGCGGCTTCGAAGGCCTCCGCGCCGCCCTCCCTCCAGACTTCTTCCACATGATCAAGCCCAACACCGACCCCGCCTACCCCTGGATCGGCACCACCGTTGGCACCCTCATCCTCGGCATCTGGTACTGGTGTACAGACCAGGTCATCGTCCAGCGTACCCTGGCCGCCAAAGGCATCGAAGACGCCCGCAAAGGCACCTTCTTCTGCGCTGCCCTCAAGATCCTGCCGCTCTTCATCCTGGTCCTCCCCGGCCTCTGCGCCAAAGCCATTTGGCCCAACGAAGTCACCGGAGACAACGCCTACCCGCTCCTGGTCACCCGCCTCCTGCCCCCCGGCATCAAAGGCCTCATGGTCGCAGCCCTCCTCGCCGCCCTCATGAGCAGCCTCTCCAGCGTCTTCAACTCCTGCTCCACCCTGATCACCATGGACATCTACAAAAAGCTTCACCCCACTGCGAGTGAATCCAAACTGGTCAACGTAGGTCGCATCGCCACCTGTGTCGTTGTACTTCTGTCAATCGCCTGGATCCCCCTCATCCGCGGCCTCAACAACGAGGTCTACCAATATCTGCAATCGGTGCAAGCCTACGTCGGCGCACCCATCACCGCCGTCTTCCTCACCGGCATCCTCTGGCGGGGCGCAACAGCCACCGCCGCCTTCACAACACTAGTCGTAGGTGGCCTCCTCGGCGCGGGCAGATTTGGTCTCGACATCCTCCACAATGCAATGAAAATGGACCTGGGCGCACTCAACCAGGTAGTCGAATTCAGCTTCCTCAACTACTCCATCCTCGTCTTCATCCTCTGCATTCTGATGATGATCGGCATCAGCAAATTCTCTCTCCCCAAACCCCTCTCCGAAATCGCAGACCTCACAATTACGCCCGGCGGTGCCCTAATCGCCAAGAAAAGTGAAATGATATTCACGTTGGTCGTGGGTGGCGCCATCCTCGGCCTTTGGATCTACTTTGCATAGGAGCAAACCCATGTCGGATTTATCTCGTCGCCACGCCGTGCGCACAGCATTCGCCTCGATGGTCGCAGCAGGCTCAGCCTTCGCCCAAAAGAAAGACGTCCCGGTAACAGCCAAGGACAATCTCAAGATCACCAAGCTCGAGACCATCCTCGTCAAGCCTCGCTGGCTCTTTCTCAAGATCCACACCAACGCTGGCATCGTCGGCCTAGGTGAGCCAATCGTAGAAGGCCGCGCCCTCACCTGTGCCACAGCCATTCAGGAAATCGCTCCCTATCTGATCGGCAAAGACCCCCGCCCCGTCGCCCACCACTGGCAAGCCATCTACCGCCATGCCTTCTATCGCGGCGGCCCCGTTCTCACCAGTGCCCTCTCAGGCATCGACCAGGCCCTCTGGGACATCAAAGGCAAAGCCCTCAACGTCCCCGTCTACGAACTTCTTGGCGGCCCCACTCGCAACCGCGTCCGCGTCTACGCTCACGCTGGCACCCCTGAAGTGATGCGAGCCCAAATGGCCAAAGGCTTCACCGCCTTCAAAACCGGCCCCATGGGTAGCCACGGCAAAGAAGCCAACGGCCCCAATCGAAACAACTTCCATCGCTACATGGAGCCGCCAGCCGAAGTCGACTACATCGTCGAGCGTTTCGCCGAACTCCGCAAGGCCGTAGGGGACAAAGCTGACATTGGCATCGACTTCCACGGCCGCGTCGGCCCGGCCCTCGCCAAAGTCCTCATCAAAAAACTCGAACCATACAACCCAATGTTTATTGAAGAGCCCATCAACTGTCAGGACCACGACATCATGGCAGAAATCGCCCGCGGCACCCACATCCCCATCGCCACAGGCGAACGTGTCTTCACCAAGTGGGGCTTCCGCGAAGTCCTCGAAAAGAAGGCCGCCTCGATCCTCCAGCCAGACCTCTGCCACGCCGGTGGCATCACCGAAGTCCGCCTCATCGCCGGCATGGCCGAAGCTTATTACGCCGCCATCGCACCGCACAATCCGCTCGGGCCCATCTCCCTCGCAGCTGGCCTTCAGATCTCAGCCAGCATCCCCAACTTCCTGATCCAGGAACAAGTCTCCCTCGGTGAAGGCTACTTGAAGAGCCCCCTCAAGGTCGCCAACGGCTACCTCGAACTCCCCACCCTTCCAGGCCTCGGCGTCGAGCTCGACGAAAACGCAATGGCCGACAAGATCGGTCACGACTGGAAGAACCCCGAAACCTACGATTCCTTCGACGGCTCCGTCACAGATTGGTAGAACAATGACAGCTCTCTCTCGCCGCCACGCCGTTCGTGCCGCATTCGCTTCCATGGTCACCGCAGGTGCATCCATGGCCCAACGCAGGGACGTCCCAGTCCCTGCCAAAGACAATCTCAAGATCACAAAGCTCGAGACCATCCTCGTCAAGCCGCGCTGGCTCTTCCTCAAGATCCACACCAACGCCGGCATCGTCGGCCTCGGTGAGCCGGTCGTCGAAGGCCGCGCACTCACCGTCGCAACTGCGATCAAGGAAATCGAGCCTTATCTCGTAGGCAAAGATCCCCGCCCCGTCGCCCACCACTGGCAGGCCATCTATCGGCACGCCTTCTACCGTGGCGGCCCCGTCCTTACCAGCGCCCTCTCAGGCATCGATCAGGCCCTCTGGGACATCAAAGGCAAAGCCCTCGGCGTCCCCGTCTATGAACTCCTCGGCGGCCCCACCCGCAACAAAGTGCGGGTCTACGCTCACGCTGGCACCCCTGAAGTGATGCGCGCCCAAATGGCCAAAGGCTTCACCGCCTTCAAAACCGGCCCCCAGGGCAGCCACCCCACCAGCTTCACCTACGGCCACGTCACCGGAGACCGCTCCCCCAACAACAACAACTTCCACCGCTACATGGAGCCGCCAGCCGAAGTCGACTACATCGTCGAACGCTTCGCCGAGCTCCGCAAAGCTGTCGGCGACGGTGCCGACATCGGCATCGACTTCCACGGCCGCGTCGGCCCGGCATTAGCTAAAGTCCTCATCAAGAAGCTCGAGCCTTACAACCCGATGTTTATTGAAGAGCCCATCAACTGCCAGGATCACGACCTCATGGCCGAAATCGCCCGCGGCACCCACATCCCCATCGCCACAGGCGAACGCGTCTTCACCAAGTGGGGCTTCCGCGAAGTCCTCGAAAAGAAAGCCGCCTCGATTCTTCAGCCTGACCTCTGCCACGCCGGAGGCATCACCGAAGTCCGCCTCATCGCCGGCATGGCCGAAGCCCACTACGCCGCCATCGCCCCGCACAACCCCCTAGGGCCGATCTCCCTGGCCGCCGGCCTCCAGATCTCGGCAAGTATTCCGAACTTCCTGATCCAGGAGCAAGTCTCTTTGGGCGAAGGTTATCTCAAGAACCCGCTAAAGGTAGGCAACGGCTACCTCGAACTCCCCACCGCCCCCGGCCTCGGAGTCGAACTCGACGAAAACCTCATGGCCGACAAAATCGGTCACGACTGGAAGAACCCCGAAACCTACGACAAGTTCGACGGCTCCGTCACCGACTGGTAGTGCCACTGCATGCAACTATCCTACTCCGGTAGGATAGTTGCATGCCCCGAGGGAATCCATCTCCAAAACTCGCGATCACCGTAGACTCTGAAGTTCACGAAAACATTCTTGCCGCTGCCACCCAGGATGGCCTGAGTGTGTCGGCTTGGTTGACAATTGCTGCGCGCGAGGCATTGCAACGCCGCGCTGGCCTCGCCGCAGTAGCCCAGTGGGAAAAGCAGCACGGCCTCTTCAGCGAAGAGGAAATGGATCAGGCTCGCCGAAGCGTTCTAGCCCAACTTCGCGAAACCCCGAAGAGACCCCGGCGCACTGCATGAGCACCTTTGTCTACGATGCCGCAGTCCTCGTGGCCGCAGACCGAAACGAGCGGCGCACATGGGCTGAACACAAAGCTCGTTTAGAATTCGGCGCGCTTCCACTGGTTCCTGCCCCAGTACTCGCCCAGGTCAGTCGGTCACCACAACAGGTCCAACTCCGTCGCTTCCTGGCTGGATGTACAGTCGTTCCTCTCGGAGAGAACGATGCTCATGCTGCAGGCCGCTTGTTGGCAAAAACCAGAACCTCAGATGTCGTCGACGCCTTTGTTGTAACAATAGCGCTGAGCAAAAAGGCAGTAATCCTGACAAGCGACTCAGCAGACGTGGAAAGGCTCGTTCGTGCCTCCGGCCAACAAGCCACTATCGTCAAGGTCTAATCTCGACAACCTCAGAGACCCGCCCGGAACGAAGCAATCGCCTCCGACGTCCGCAACACCCGCCCATAAACGAGCAGCCGCAACAAATGCGGATCCAGACGCAGCTTCGCCCCCCCGTTCAACGAATGCAATTGCGGATGAAACCGCCCCCACCCAAACTGCTTCTGCTCCAGCCCATCGTTAAACTTCCCGTCCACCACAAACGAAATGACATTGGGCCCGCCATCGACAACAATCACCGCATGGTGCAACTTCCCGGCCGTCAGCACGCCCTCATCGGACGACCACCGGTTCTGCGTCCGCCCATCATGCAACGTAATCTCAAGACTATTCCCGCGAGCTGTCCGGATCGCAAAGCCCCTCCCACCAGAATCAGGATTATCGACAAGCGTCAACCCAGCCGCAGTATCATCCAACCGAAAGAACAGATCAAAAGACACTCCAGTCCGCGTATGATCAGTCCCATAATCCGCTCGTCGGGACCTCTTCACAAACATCGGAAACTCCGGTGCCGCAACAGTCCCAACCTTCGCGTCATCCACTCGCAACAACAAACCCTCAGGCGAAGCCTTCGGCTCCCACAATCCCTCAATCAACCGCCGGTCCATCTTGTGAACTCGCGCAATATCTTTCTGCGTCTCAGTCAGATAATACTCGCCGCCCTCCTCCACCAGATCCGGATAGCTCATCCGTACCATCGGGTCGTCGTCATACAAACCAATCTCCGGCTCAGACCATTGAATGATCTTCCCCTTCGGCGAATCCGCTTCCACCCCGCCGCTCAACCAAACCGGATTGCGATCGTTATAAGCAATCGACCGCCGCTGCGGATGCTCTTTGATAAACCGCCCCCCGTGATTGTGAAACCAGTAAAGATACTTCCCGTTCTCACACCGCCAGGCAAAATTCGCCGCCCGCGGATGCTTCATCAATCGTCCACTGGCAAACCGCATGTACTGCGAGGGCTCCCAGCTCCGCCCGTCGTCGCGGCTATAAGTACAAGCCGAGTACCCATCAATCGTCCGGAATACACAAAAGATCGACCCATCACTCATCACAGAAAACGACTGCTCCTCCGCAATCGGCCCACCCCCGGCCGGCGTCCGAATCCCGATCTCTCCGTCGGGCAACGTAGACCAGGTAATCTTCGCAGCATCCTGCTCGGTAAAGATATTCCCACTCCGCAACAACACCCCTTCGCTCGAAGTAAAGAACCCCTCGCCAAACCCGCCCACCTTATGCAACGGCACATACCCAGCGCCCTTATGAGCAAACGCCTTCCCTACCGTCCAAAAGAATTTGATCTTCCCGCCATAAGCGTTTTTGCGGTCAATCTCGAAATCGCGCTGCGGAATCTCATACCGTTGCGCAGACCAGCTACGCCCATGATCATCGCTGTACTTGAACACAAAGTGCCCCAAACTATCCACCCGCTTCACCAGCCCATCCGGGTAGGCCGGCTTGTCTCCAATCACAGAACGCAAGTTATCCGTGTTGTGGTTATAGAAAACAAACACCCGCCCCGAAGGCGCCTTCAGCATCACCGCATAAGAAGCCTCCGGCCCCTTCGCCGGCTCGATATCGACAGCCTTCTCCCAGGTCTTCCCGCGATCCGTACTCCGCATGCTAACCACATGCTGACCGCCCTCACCCTCATGGCCACTGCCAGTGGTGATCACACAGAGCCAGGCCCCATCGTTGGTTTTCACCACATAAGGCTGGTCTGCATAATACTCATCGGGGATCAAAGTCCCCAGACCAATTTCACGATTGTCAGGATGTTTATCGAGACTTTTGCTCTGGGCAAACGCCAGACCGGGAACAAGAAAAAAAGCGCGTCGTTTCATAAATTTTAGAAAAGGACTTTCAGGCTGAATTGTACCTGTCGTTCACCGGTAGCTCCATTGATCACGCCAAAGGTGGCGGTGCCAAGGCCTTGCCCGGGCCGGAAGAAATACGGGGTGTTGCTAAGGTTGAATGCCTCGGCGCGAAACAACAACGAAAACGGTTCACGAATCAGGAAATTTTTCTGCAGTGCAAGATCGTAGCTCCGGCGTCCAGGCCCCCGCACATCCGGCAGCGTTCGCGATACATTGCCAAAGGTAAACGGCTCAGGCACCGTAAATTGTGAGATGTCGAAAAACCGGTTCAACCGGCTCTGCACGCTACCCTCAAGCTCAGCAGATTGCCCTGTGGAGTTTGGGCGCAACACGCCGCCACCCACACCGCTATTGCCAGTCGACGTCAACGCCAGCGGAAAGCCGGTAGTAAAGGTAGCCGCACCCACCAAGGACCAACCGCCAGCCAGAATCTGCGCCGCCGCCGGAGCCGAAGCAAAATACTTCCGCCCCTTCCCAAACGGCAGCTCCACCGTATGGCTCAACACCAGTCTCTGCGACACATCGCCCTCAGACAAGCCACGCTCCGCAGCCAGGTTATAGACATTCTGCACCGGAGGCACAAACGCACTTTCACCAAAGATCCGCCCTGATCCGTTGTCAATCAGTTTCGACTTCGTATAGGTTGCGAGAAAATTGTAGCCACGCGCAAATCGCTTCTCCACCCGCATTTGCAGCGCGTGATAACTCGACGAGCCCATATTCTGCGATACGGCCGGATTGTTGGTTGAGACACTTCCATACTGCGGAAAAGGCCTCAACAACTGACTCTGCGCCACGGTCCTTTGCGCTAGCACCCCGGTATTTGTTAGCCCAAAGAACGGATTCGGAACCTGCGTGTTCAATCGTGCACCCAGCGATTGGTAAATGGGATTCACCTGATTAAAATCAAGTCCAATCGGAATCCTCACCCCCCGGTTCCCTGCATAGCTGGCTTCAATCAACAAACCGCCCCAGATCTGATTCTGTAACGTAAAATTCCATTGCTGATTGTAGTTATTCGACCGGTTGCCACGGTCCATAATCACCACACCAAGCCCGGTCTGCAATCGATCGGCAAGCGTTGCAGGCGGAAGAAATATCCCATTCGGATAAGGATTGTCGATCGTACTGAGAGGAGTCACTCCATCCAGACTCGACACCCAGGGCGTCGTAACATCCGAGCCCGGCGTTCCAAAACCCGCCCCGCTCGTAGTCCCGAATCGAGGAGCATAAAAGATCCCGTAGCCGGCCCGCAACACCGCCTTGTTGCTCAGCCTGTACGCCAAGCCCACCCGCGGCCCAAAGTTCAACGGCGCGCCTTCATACTGCCCTCTCGGCACATTGTTCTGCCCCGCAAACTTCAGCGTCCCCTTCAAATCAGGAAGCCCAGGCACTGCCACCGGATAAGGAGCCGTAAAGTCGAAATTCGCAAAACGGTTGTAGCGCTCAGTCCGCGGCTGATCATACTCATAGCGCACGCCGACGTTAATCGTCAGCCGTTTGAACTTGATGTCGTCATTCACAAAAAACGCATAATACATATTGCGAATCGCCAGAGCGGGAACGCGCTGAATCGAACCACTCCCAAAGCCCGTCAGCAATGACGCAAGTCCATCCCCAGCCGTCAATGTCGCACGCAAAGGATCCGGCCCCTGCGTCTGGCCCAGCCCAAAGCTGTAGCTTCCAGCAGAAGCTCCACCCTGAAACGGCGTCTGGTTGTAGAGCCGCACATCGCCGCCATAGACAATCGTGTGCCGTCCACGGATTTCCGTCTGCTCACCAACCAACGTATAGACTTCGTTCCCCCGGCGAATCCTGTCCCCAACCGGAGGCCCAAGCTGTGCATAGTTTGCAATCCCCACCGTTGGGAAAATCTGATCCTGAGCCCCAGCCGCGACATTTGCCGCAAAGCCAAGTTCAGCCAGACTCACCTTCCCGTCGGCCAGCGGAATCCTCCCTTCAAAACGGCGCGTAGCGCCAACGCGCCAATTCAGAATGCGCGTTGGCGACAACACCGACGTCATATTGATCACTCCATTCCATACCCGGTTCACTGTGATCCCAAGAACGCTATCGGCGATGTTCCCGTACGGCCCGTTATTCCCGTTATCCCCGGTATTCCGGCTCACGCGGCCAAAAATCGAATGCTTGTCGGAGAGCCGGTGGTCAATCCTCGCCGTCCATTGATTGGAATTGATCGCTTGATTGGCTGCCCAAACATAGTTATTGATCAGCGCCGGCCCCTCACCAGGCCGGTTACCCGAAGGGAGAAACTTCAACAGATTCAAGGCAACTCGGCTCTGCGCACTGGCGGGGATA
>JBIPMY010000505.1:0-4136 GCA_044376335.1 Bryobacter sp. | reverse complement strand
GGCGTCCCACTCATGATGCTCAACACTCCATTGGTTTGCCAACC
Organism: Bryobacter sp.; assembly: GCA_044376335.1. Lineage (GTDB taxonomy): Bacteria > Acidobacteriota > Terriglobia > Bryobacterales > Bryobacteraceae > Bryobacter. The sequence continues at coordinate 4,092 of JBIPMY010000505.1, read as the reverse complement.
GCCGGCAAGCCACGAACCAACACCAGAGGTCAGCATCTTCTTCCCTTTGCCAAATGGCAGGTCGTACACGGAGTAAACCTGCAGGTTGTGTGTGCGGTCAAACCCGGCAAGTGCCCGGTTGCGGCCCCACAATTCAGGCGAGTTCCAGCTGATACCGGAATCGTTGTTGTCGTTAAAGCTGATGGCCTTAGACCAGGTGTAGGAAAGTCCAAACATGCCTTCAGTGCCCAACTGCCGCTTCAACTGCGTCTGCAGAGAATTGTAGTTGGCCGTGCTGAAGGGCGTATAAAGGTTGATCGCGCCAATGCGCCCCGGATACTTGATCGCGAGCGCGCGGCCTGCGTTACCGCTTCCGGGCACGAGTGCAGAATTGATGTTGATGATCGCGGTCTGACGAATCGCCCGCGTACCTACATAACCGGCCTGCAGGTTGAAGCCCATACCAATTTCACGCTGAATCGTGAAGTTGAAGCTCTGGATGTAACCACGATTGTACTTTTCGGGGAAGGTTGTCGTTCCTACCGCCAATGGCAGATCGATGACGCCCTGATTGAGCGACGGCCCCACCACGGCGGGAATCCCTGTGCGCAATGTGCCGGCAGCGATGAAGCTGGTTGCCCCGCTAAACTGCGACGAAATCGTTGCCGGGTAGGAATCGCGCATACGACGGAAGGAATCCGGGTCAATACTGATTCCGTAGCCAGCCCGAATCACGGTCTTGTCGTTCGCGCGATACGCAATACCAAGCCGCGGTGCAAACTGTCCAAGGCCGACATCTACACCCGTATCTTTAGGTGTCGATCCTACTCCACCCACCAGTACTTTGTCTGTCGCCGCATCATAGCGCTCACCACCACGGTGGTCGCGGGTGGCAAACGGATAGCGCTCAAAGCGCACACCGTAATTCACCGTCAATTTGCGGTTCACCTGCCACTGGTCACGAGCATAGAAGCCATAACCGGGCATTCTCACTGCAGCAGGATTGATGTACTGAACATCTTTTCCCATCCCCTGTGCCTGGCCAAGCAGAAAATCGGCAAAGCCGTTAAAGGAATTCGATGCGGCCGCACCGGGTGCGTTCAGCGAGGTCAAACCACCGGTGAAATTGAATCCGCCACGCGGGCCAAAGGCCGCCTGCGGCTGGAAGTGATTGATCGTGTAGTAAGTGTAGTCGCCGCCGAAACGGAACGAGTGCGAACCCCGCACCCAGCTCAGGTTTCCCGTTGCGCTGTACTGGTTATCCCGGAACAAGAACGGATTCGACACGTTCGGGTTTCCGATCGCTGAGAAGCCGCTGATGTTGAAGCGCGGATAACCGCCCTGCAGACGATCTGAACCGTTCGTGCCCGGAATCTTGAGTTCGTCCAGTCCGTAGTTCTTGTCGATGTCGATGTTTTCGGCAGAGATCCGCTGACGGGTAAATCCAATGTTGCCGTCAAATAGAAGGCGGGGCGAGATGGTGTAGGTGCCGCCGATTGCGGCCGTCTGAATCAGCCCCGGTGCCCTTCCAGGCTGACCGCCCGTGAGCGCATCGCCCAATGCTCTTTCAAGCGATGGTGGGTCGAAGATCTCGCTCGGCGAGAAGCTGTAGCGGGCAAAAATCGAGGTCTTCTCCGTCGGGTTGTAATTCACCTTGAAGTCAGAGTTGTCGCGATCGAAGTTGTAGTTGCCAACCGCCAAGTAGTTCGAGGGAAATACCGGCTGGTTTGCGGTCGGAATCAGGTTCGTCATGATCACCGAAGCCGGGTCAAAGCGGCTGCTCGGGATCCTGTTGTTCGGGAAGATCGTCCGGCCCGTTCCGTTGGCTGCGCCCGTGCCTGGGTCGAAGATATTTGTGCCAGTCGCCGAAAAGTCGCCCTGCCGCAAATTGGCATCCGGCACCGTACGGAAGGCCGATGCAAATCGCCGGCGTGTGGTGCGTTCCCAGTTGGCAAAGAAGAAGAGCTTGTTCTTCACGATCGGCCCGCCAAGGGTACCGCCAAACTGGTTCAGCAAATTCTTTGGCAGCCGGTTGCCCGTAAAGAAGAAGTTGCGAGCCTGGATTTTGCTGTTGGTGTGATACCAGTGGCCAGAGCCGTGAAATTCATTCGTGCCCGATTTAATCGACACGTTGATTGCCGCACCACCTGCCATGCCCTGTTCTGCGTCGAAGGAGTTCGATACGAGGCTTACGGTTTCAATAGCTTCTGCCGGGGGCACATAAGCGATGATGTGTGGCAGCCAGGGGTAGCTCACCGTGGCGCCATCGATGCGCGTGTTGTTGTTGGAATAAGACGCGCCGTTCACGTTAGAGCCCAGCGAGCGCTGAGGGTTGCCGGCATCGGAGTGCAATTCTGCGGGCGGCGAAAAGCCGGGCAGCAGCTTGTACAAATTCTGGAAATTCCGCCCCTGTGATCCACCAAAGGGCAGATTCACAACCTGAGACTTGGTGATCTGATTGTTGACGTCGGCACGGTCGGTTTGCAGTGCCATGGCCGAGGCGCTAATCGAAATACTCTCGGCAACGGCAGCTACCTGAAGCTTTACCTCAAGACGCTTCACCGTATTGATTTCAACCCTGATCCCCTCCTGCTTTACCGTGCTGAAATTCGCTGACGTGATCGTCACGCGGTAATTTCCACCCTGCAAATCGTTGAACAGGAATGAGCCGCGCTCATCGCTGGTGGCCTGCCTGCCCACCCCGGTGGCCGTATTCACCACCTCAATCTTCGCGTTTGGTACGGGTGCACCAGAGGCATCCTCGATGGCTCCCGTTAACGATCCGTACAGGACCTGCGCGTGGCTACTGAAAGCGCTGAGTAAAATCAGCGCCAAAGAACAAAGCAAACGACTCGGTTTTAGCAACATATGTCAGATTATGATGCAACCGGAGATGACTTTTGTTTGCCATCCTGATATTTTTTATGTCTTGTTGTCTCCTTTTTCAGCGGAATTGCCTCCGATCACCGACTCCCTGGTGGAGAATTTCCTGCGCGAGCCCGGCGAATCCTCCTTTGGTGATCTCTTCGATCATCTGTATCCTCGGCTCTATCGCTACTTTGCTGTCCGCGGCTTTGCCCGCGATTTAGCCGCCGAACTGTCCCATGACGTCCTTCTCTCTGTATTCCGTAACTCAGCCTCGCTCCGCGATCATTCCAAGTTTTACGGTTGGCTCTTTCAGATTGCCCGCAACACCTTGCTCCAGCACCGCCGCAAGAACCATCGCCTTGATTTCTTCCCCTCTCAACTCGATCCGGCTGCCTTTTTTACCCCTCCACCCTGTGAGTCTATCTTTTACGATTGGATCCAGTGCCTGCCTGAAGACGAACGCGAAATCTGCGTCCTTCGCTATGTAGACGACCTCGACTATCAATCCATCGCCGATTCCGTAGGCATACCCATGGGCACTGTGAAGTGGAAGCTCCATCAGGCTAAGAGCAAGATTGCAAACCTCCTCAACGCCGAGATTGGGGTGCGTCGATGAACAAGGTTGGCCTTCACGACTCTGAGCTTCGAGCCGCCGCCCTCTCCTACCTCGATCAACTGGATCTTCATCCACAAGATCTCTCCTCGGCCCGGGCGCGCGTTCTGAAAGCCGTGCGATCACTCGACCGGGTCTCCCGTATTCGTGCCTTGCTCGCTTTGTTCTGCGGGGAAAATACGGCCCGAACCGCGATTGAGACTTCGGCTCGCCGCCACAAAGTTCAGCTCCATCAGGACCTCCCGGCTCCCCTTCTCAAAGACCTTTCGCGAATTGCAACCGAACTCTGCGGCCGGCCGGTTGGCCAACTGATCTGGGAAATGGGTCAGTAATGCAGAATTGGGCCCTTGGCGGGATGATCCTCACCCAGGCGGTTTGGGCCTTTCTCTATTTGGCTGGCCTGCCTGAAATGATGGAACGAAGCTGGGCTCAATTTTCCGCTCAGGCAGCCTATGCTCTTGCCTGCTACCTTTTCGGCGCAGCCGCAGCAGAATACCCACGCCAATCTCTGATGGGGCGAGCTTTTCGTGCCTTGCAGTGGAGCTGCGCTGGTGCATGCCTGCGTCACCTTATCGAAAACCCTCTTCTCAATCTGGTTTGGCCTAACTTTACGAGAGGTTCTCTCTGCGGAC
>JBIPMY010000504.1:0-4151 GCA_044376335.1 Bryobacter sp. | reverse complement strand
TTCGATGCGGGTATCAGCACCCTTCTTACGCATGGCGAGGAAGTTGCCGCGGCCGTTCTTGTTTTCGGCCATCCAGTTTTTGGCGAAGGTGCCTTCCTGGATTTCGGTGAGGACCTTCTTCATTTCGGCGCGGGTTGCGTCGGTGATGATGCGGGGGCCGGTGACGTAATCGCCGTATTCGGCGGTGTCGGAAACCGAGTAACGCATGTAGCCGAGGCCGCCCTCATAGATGAGGTCGACGATGAGCTTGAGCTCGTGGAGGCATTCGAAGTAGGCGATTTCAGGGGCGTAGCCAGCATCGACGAGGGTTTCAAAGCCTGCGTTGATGAGTTCGCTGACGCCGCCGCAGAGGACAGCCTGTTCGCCGAAGAGATCGGATTCGGTTTCTTCCTTGAAGGTGGTTTCGATAACACCAGCCTTGAGGCAGCCGAGGCCGAGGGCGTAGGCGAGGGAGTTCTGGAGGGCGTTGCCGGTGGCATCCTGGTGGATGGCAACGAGGGCGGGTACGCCGACGCCTTCGGTGTAGAGCTCACGAACGCGATGGCCGGGGGCCTTGGGGGCGACCATGGTGATGTCGACGCCTTCGGGGGCCTTGATGAAGCCAAAGTGGATGTTGAAGCCGTGGGCAAACATGATGGTTTTGCCGGGGGCGAGGCTGGGCTTGATCTCTTTTTCGTAGATGTCGGCCTGGATATGATCGCTGACGAGGATCATGAGGAAGTCACTGGCCTTGGTGGCATCAGCGACGGTCATGACCTTGAGGCCGGCGGCTTCGGCTTTGGCCCAGGAGTTGGACCCTTCATAGAGGCCGACGACGACGTTGCAGCCGGAGTCGCGGAGGTTCAGCGCGTGGGCGTGGCCCTGGCTGCCGTAGCCGACAATTCCGATGGTTTTATCTTTCAGGAGGCCCAGGTTGCCGTCTTTTTCGTAGTAGCGGTTTGGCATTTACTTGCTCAGTACCCTTTCTAGTTCTTGCTCTTCTTCTTCTTCGGCAGCGCCCATGGGGACGGGCGAGGCCAGGCGTAGTTTCTTCGGTTCGAGTGTTACCGCTACCAGACCGCTACGGGTGATTTCAATTTCGCCGTAGCTACGCATCAAATCAATAAATTCGTCGAGTTTTTCCGGGTCGCCGGTGCATTCGATGGCAAAGCCTTCGATGCTGGAGTCTACGACACGGGCCTGGAAAATCTCGGCTTCTTTCAGGATAGCGGTGCGATTGGACATTTCTGCGCGGACGCGGAGGAGGACCATTTCGCGGGCTACGCTGCGTTCTTCAGTTAGGTCTTGAGCCTGGAGGACGTTGACGAGCTTGTTGAGCTGCTTTACGACCTGGGCGCGGACCTTATGCTCTACGTCGACGACGATGGTCATGCGTGAGAGGGTGTCGTCCATGGTGCGGGCGACGGTAAGACTTTCGACGTTGTAATTGCGGGCGGCGAGGACGCCGACGACGCGCATGAGTGCGCCGGGTTTGTTTTCGAGGAGGATCGATAGGGTTTGGAGCATGTTCGTATACCTAGCTGGCAACCTCTACGGGCTGGGGTTGGCCGAGAACCATTTCGTTGATTGCGCCACCTGCGGGAACCATCGGGTAGACGTTTTCGAAGGGGGTGACCATGACGTTCAAGAGGTAGGGGCCGGGGGTGTTGACGGCTTCTTCGAGAGCGGGGCGGAGTTCTTCGGGCTTGGTGATGGTTTTGCCCTTGAAGCCGTAAGCGCCGGCGAGTTGTGCGGGCTCCGGGAAGCTATCGAGGGTGACCTGGCTGAGACGGTTGTTGTAGAAGAGTTCCTGCCACTGACGAACCATGCCGAGGTGGCCGTTGTTCATGCAGATGATCTTGATGGGCAGGTGGTGGTTGGCGATTGTGGCGAATTCGGGGATCGACATCTGGAAGCCGCCGTCGCCAGCGATGGAGAAGACGAGCTTTTCGGGGCAGGCCATCTGAGCGCCGATGGCAGAGGGGAGGCCAAAGCCCATGGTGCCGAGGCCGCCGGAGTTGATCCAGAGGCGGGGGTGATCGTAGCGGATGAGCTGGGCGGCCCACATCTGGTGCTGGCCGACGTCGGTGGTGACGATGGCTTCGCCGTTAGAGATACGGTTGATCTCGGCCATGAGGTGCTGGGGCTTGATTTCGTCGATCGAGACTTCGACCTTGAGGGGGTGTTCTTCCATCCAGCCGCGGATGGTGTTCCACCATTCGGCACGCTGGGCGGACTTTTGGGCGCGCATTTCGGGTTCGAGTTCGCGCATGACCTTGTTGAGCTTGGTGAGGACCTTCTTGGCGTCGCCGACGATGGGGAGTTCTGCGTTGCGGATCTTGGAGATTTCGCTGGGGTCGATGTCGACGTGGATGACCTTGGCGTGGGGGGCGAAGGCAGCGAGGCGGCCGGTGACGCGATCGTCAAAGCGGACGCCGAGGGCGATGATCAGGTCGGTGTTGTACATGCCCATGTTGGCCGCGTAGGAGCCGTGCATGCCGGGCATGGAGATGAAGTTGCGATGGTTGCCCGGGAGAGCGCCGAGGCCCATGAGGGTGTTGACGCAGGGGAGGTCTGCGAGTTCGACGAGCTCTTTGAGTTCGTTGTGGGCGTGGGAGTGGATGATGCCACCGCCAGCGTAGACGAAGGGACGCTCGGCTTCCCAGATCATCTGGGCAGCGCGGCGGATCTGGCCGGTGTGGCCTTCGGTGTAGAGCTTGTAGCCGGGCAGGTGGATGGAATCAACAGGCTGGTAGTGGGAGAAGGCCTGGAAGATGTCTTTGGGGATGTCGACGAGGACGGGGCCGGGGCGTCCGGTTGTTGCGATGTAGAAGGCTTCGTGGAGGATGCGCGGCAGTTCTGAGACGTGCTTGACCATGAAGTTGTGCTTGGTGGCTGGACGGGTGATGCCGAAGGTGTCGGCTTCCTGGAAGGCGTCGGTACCGATGAGCTTGGAGGTGACCTGACCGGTGATGGCGATGACGGGGATGGAATCCATCATGGCGTCGACGAGGCCGGTGACGAGGTTCATGGCTCCGGGGCCGGAGGTGGCGCAGCATACACCGACCTTACCCGTAGCGCGAGAGTAGCCCTGGGCGGCGAAGGCGGCATTCTGTTCGTGCCGGACGAGGACGTGTTTGACGGGGTGGTCATACATGGCGTCGTAGAAGGGGAGAGTGACGCCGCCGGGATAACCAAAGATCACTTCTACGCCTTCGCGGGAGAGGCATTCAAGCAGGATGTGCGAGCCGCTCATGAGAGCGCCTGGTGTTGCGGGAGGTTGGATGGTGGATGCCATTTAAGTAAGTTGAACTCCTAAGCTGCGGTTACTAATTTTCGTTGACAAAGATAAAGGCCACGGGCTGGATTTTTTGGTTCCCGCCAGTGGCCTAGAAGTTAAGATTCCGGAGGCCGCTCAGGCGGGAGTTGAGGGTACTTGTACGACCCCGACTCCGACAAGGAGAATGCCAATAATAATGACAACGGCCCGAAAGACAGGAATGCTGGCAGGCCGTTGGTAGCGGAGGTTGCGCAGCAGATTCGTCATACTTTGTAGGTTAAAGCAAAAGTCTCGCAAATGCAAGTACGGTTTTACATAAATCTCGCTAATCATAAGATTTGGTGATTGAGGAGTGAGGGCCGGTTGGGGGTGGCGCGGTTGTTGTCTTGGTTTCAGGCTTTTCTATGGGCTCTATGCTGTTGATTGCATTGGCAGAAGTGCGAATTTGGTTTCGTTCGTGATTTTTTTGGTTTGACGAGCGGCAACCGATTGTCTGGAGATGTGGTGCGGCAAGAGACAGTTGTGGCGTTAGCAAGTTCTAGGGATATTCCAATGTCAAATAGCTGGAGGATGGGTGCGGGCCCACGCCTCAAACTATTATTCGGCGGCGGGACCAAACTTTGAAGGTAGGGTTTGGCGGTAAAGCTTTGATAGGGATGAATTTAGATAGTTCGTAAATTGTCGTGAATGCTAAAGTTCTTATCGGCGGAGCGGGTAGGCAGGCGGGGGAGGAGGAGGGGACAGGAGATGTCGGAAATGAGATTTAAGGAAAGAGCGGCCAGGCAGGTGTTCGAGTGTCTTTTCCCTTGGCTTAGTTGCTGCAGAGTGATATTTGAGTTGGTGCGGGCATACCCGTCCCGACCGTGATTTGGCCAAAATCCGAGCTTTTGGG
>JBIPMY010000146.1:0-13454 GCA_044376335.1 Bryobacter sp. | reverse complement strand
AGTGGAAAAAGCTCAACAAGCAATCGTGAGGATGGAAGGCGAACTGGCCGCCCAGCACGAAGAGGCAGCGCAGGTGGTTGCGGCCTATGAGAAGCGTGTTCAGGAAGTAGAAGCCGAAAGCCTGAAGCTGTCGGAATGGGCAAAGGCAAATGAAGCCAGGCTCAATTCACAGATGGAAGAAATTGTGGCTCATAGCCGGAAGCTGGATGGGGACTTGAAGAAGGCGGGCGAGAACCTGGCCGAGTATCAGAAGAAGCTCGACGAAGCTGAGGCTCTGGTGATCGAGCGCACCCTTTGGGCTCAGAACGAACAAAAGCAACGTGAAGAGGCAGAGGGCAAAGTTGCGGCGGTTGAGGCCTCACGCTGGCTCCGAATGGGGAAGGCATTCGGGCTCGGCCCTAAGATTTCATGATTCTGCTGAAGAGGCTTTTGCGCCAGGGCCCAATGCTGATCGTGAGCCCTTTTCTGGCCGTGATCGAAGTGGCGTGCCTATGGCTTACCGACCTGCTTTGGATGCTGGCAGGCTCGAGAAAACTACCAGCGAATGAGCGTGCTCGCAACCAATCTGCCAGTGTGGTAATTCCCAACTGGAATGGCAAAGACCTGCTCGAGAAGTACCTGCCCAGTGTGATTGAGGCCATGAGCGGCCACCCGGACAACGAAGTGATTGTGGTGGATAACGGAAGCACCGACGGCAGTGCGGAGTTTATGCGCCAGCGTTTTCCGAGTGTGAAGGTTGTGGCACTGGAGAAGAATCTGGGTTTTGGTGGTGGCTCGAACCGCGGCTTTCGAGAAGCCCGTAACGATGTTGTTGTTCTGCTGAACAGCGACATGCGGGTTGCGCCCGATTTCCTCGCTCCGCTGCTCAAGGGCTTTGACGAGGCCGATGTGTTTGCAGTGTCTTGCCAGATCTTTTTCTCTGATGCCAAAAAGGTACGCGAAGAGACTGGGCTCACACAGGCTGAGTGGCGGCGTGGGGTGCTGGAGCTCAGACACCGAATCGATGACGAGGTAAAGGACCTCTACCCGTGCTTCTATGGCGGAGGTGGGTCTTGCGCCTTTGACCGTCGCAAGTTTCTTGAGCTGGGTGGCTTTGATGAAGTGTTGCGACCCTTCTATCTCGAAGACACCGATATGGGTTATGGAGCCTGGAAACGTGGCTGGCGCGTGCTCTATCAGCCTCAAAGTCATGTGTGGCACGAGCATCGCGGCACGATTGGCAAGAAGTTCTCGCAGCACTACATTCATTCGATTGTGCGCAAAAACTTTGTGTTGTTTGCCTGGAAGAACATACACTCGCCGAAGATGCTGGTGGAGAACTTTGTCGCCAGCCATATCGCAGCACTCTTGAGTTTGTTTACCGGCGATGTGCCGGGCCGGGCTACGTTTCCGGGCTTGATGCGTGCTGCGCTTCAGTTGCCGGAAATTTGCGCGGCACGGTGGCGAGCGAGAAGTCTTGCCGCCATTGATGACCGCACTGCCTTTCAAAGACCGCTTGGTGGTTATTATCGCGACCATTACGAGGCAAAGGATCTCAACACAAAGAGACCCCGCGTTTTGTTTCTATCGCCTTATGGTCTCTGCCCGGCAAGCCACGGTGGAGCTGTGTTTATGCAGCTGGCAGTGAAGGAGCTGAGCCGCCATGCTGATGTGCATCTGGTTGCACTTCTGGATGAGGAATGGGAGCGCGAGGCACATCAGGAGCTGGCGCCCTATACGGCAAGCATGCAGTTTATGGTTCGTATGACAGGGCAGCCGCAGGCGCTGTTCAGCCTCAGCCCAAGCGCAGTGATGGAATTTGCGAATTCCGATCTTGCCTGGATTCTGCATCGCACGATACTGAACGCAAAGATTGACGTGGTGCAGATTGAATACACCAATCTCGGTCAGTACAGCTTTGAGTTTGAAAACGTATTGACGGCGATCTTTGAACACGACATCTACTTCCAATCCATCCAGCGTCAACTGAAGACGAATCAGAGCTTGCTGTGGAGAATCCCGGCTGTCATCGAATATCTGAAGGCGATGCATTGGGAGATGAAGATGCTGCCGCACTTTGACCTGATCGAGGTCTGCACCAAAGCCAATTCAGATTATTTGCTGGGGATGGAGCCGAATCTTCGACAGAAAGTCATGTCCGGTCTGCGGGCCTGCATTAGCGTGGATGCCTTTCCGGCCAATCTGAAAGCTCGCTCCGGCAACACCTTGCTATTTGTTGGAGGCTTTCGGCACACTCCAAATCTTGAGGCATTGCAGTGGTTCTTCAACGAAGTGGTACCGATTCTCAAATCGCGCCAGGTAGATTTTCGAGTACTGGCGATTGGAGTGGACCCACCGCCGCCTTATGCGTTCGCAAACTCGGATGGGATTCTTGAGTTGGCCGGCTTTAGAGAAAGTATCGAAGCGGACATGCAATCTTCGAGTGTCTTTTTGTGTCCGATTCTTGCAGGCAGTGGTGTACGCGTAAAACTGCTCGAAGCGTTTGCCTTCGGTACGCCGGTGGTTTCGACGAGAATTGGAGCTGAAGGCCTGGCCGAGGAAGACGGCCAATACTGCCGGCTCGCCGATAGCCCGGAGGACTTTGCAAACGCTGTACAGCAGCTGCTCAACAATCGCGAAGAAGCGGCGGCCATGGGCAAACGCGCTTATCAATACGTAAAGGAGGAATGGGACGCCAGTGTAGTGATTGCAAGGCTGGCGGAGGAATACCGCAAGCGGCTTACTTCTTCTTACCGCTAAAATCTGCCGCCAGTTCGTTCGCTACTTTACCGGCGTTGGAATGCATGTTGTGAGGCTGGGCATCTTTGGCCTTGTGAAAGCTGGACCAAAGAACAACCCGAGAACGACGATCGACAAGAAAGTAGGTTCCGCGGCCACGGCCGATGCTGGAAACCACTTTGGGCGCCAGTTTCATTTGCTGAGATTCACCATCCACAGGAGGTGCAGCAGCGGCGATCTTTTCTTTAGCGGCGGCTTCCATCTCGTCAAGACGGGCTTCAAAGGCAAGACCAATCTTGTCGGTAAAAATGGCATCTGCCTTGCTGGCATCGGTAACAACGCGAATCTGGTTGATGATGCGAAGGCGATTCGCCAGATACTGGTCAAAGCCATTGGCCATCGGCATAAGATAGATCGTCTGCACCTGAGACAATTCTGCATTGCCCTGAGCAAAGCCGATCATTGTGGCAAGAGTAGTAGAGACTAGTAGAGCGAGTGTGCGCATGCGATTCTGGAATTTCCTTTTCTGATGTACAACAACCAAAGCATTACCGTTATCATGCCTTGTCTGAACGAGGAGCAGGGGATCGAGCAGGTCTTGCGCCGAATGCCGCCCTTTGTAGATGAGGTGATTGTCGTCGATAACGGTTCGACAGACCGCACCAGCGAAGTGGCTGCCGATTTCGGCGCCAGAGTGATTCGCGAAGATGCCCGCGGGTATGGACGTGCCTACAAGAAGGGTTTCGCCTTTGCGACGAGCGACATTATCGTCACCCTCGACGGCGATCATAGCTATCCGCCGGACGCCATCTCGTATTTGCTTGAGGCATTTCGTCATCTTGAGGTGGACTTTCTAAATGCGTCGCGGTTTCCTGTGCGCGATCCGAAAGCGATGAGCTTCAAACACAAAATGGGCAACTTCATCCTTTCGATCGCCATGAGTCTGCTTTATTTTCGCTGGGTGAGCGATTCGCAGAGCGGCATGTGGGTCTTCCGCAGAAGTATCCTCTCTGGAATGACGCTGGAAAGTGACGGAATGGCGTTCAGCGAAGAAATAAAAATTGAGGCTCTCAAACGCAAGGACGTTCGCTTTGCCGAAATTTCCATTCATTACACCTCCCGGCTTGGCGAAATCAAGCTCAATCCCTGGCGCGATGGATTCTATAACCTATGGTTTCTGCTGAAGAAGCGATTCACGTCGTAGTGCCGAGCTGGCGGGGCCGGGCGCATCTGGAGACGCTTCTCGAGAGCCTTGCCGGGCAGACACGCAAGCCGGAAGTGGTGTGGATTGTCGACGGCGGCTCGCGCGATGGCAGTGCAGAAGTGGCAGAGGCCGCCGGAGCACGCTTTGTGGATCTGGGCGAAAATCGCGGTTTCGCGCACGCAGTGAATCGGGGCCTCGCTAAGGCAGCGGGCGCCCGGGTGGCTGTGCTTAATAACGATCTGAAGCTCGCCCCAGACTGGCTGGAGCAGCTTGCCTCGACCGATGCGCCTTTTGTCGTTGGCAAGGTAATGGCCTGGGATTCGACAGAAATCCTCGACGCCACCTGGGATTTGTTGAGCCATAGCGGTGTGCCGATGCGCGCAGGATGTGGCAAATCCGATGGCGCCTTCTGGAATCAGAAGCGGGAAATTTCACTCGCACCCTGGACGGCGATCCTGCTGCGGCGGGACTATTACCAGGCCACCGGCGGGCTCGACGAGAGTTTTGAGAGCTATCTCGAGGATGTCGATATTGGCATGCGCGGCTTGAAGCTGGGCTTTCGCGGGCTCTACGAGCCGAATGCCGTTGCCTGGCATCGGGGAAGTTCCACGCTGGGGGAATGGCATCCGCGTCAGGTGCGTTTGAGCTCTCGAAATCAGTTAAGGCTGGTAGCGCGGTACGGTGCTCCCGATTGGTGGAAGGTGCTTGTCGGCCAGGGACTTTGGGGCCTGGCTGCTGCCCGTCACGGGTGTTTTGCCGACTGGTGCCGCGGGAAATGGGAAGGCCTGGCTTCGTTTGAAGCAACAGGAAGCGAATCTGAGTTTCTTAAGGACCTCGAGCAGGAGATTTTCGACGTAGGAGCAGTCACCGGACAGGATCGATTCTGGCGCTGGTATTGGGCACTCAGCCTATGAAGAGCATCGGCGCGGTGATCGTCACCTGGAATTCCGAACAGGACATTGCCGAGTGCATCGCAGCAGCAAAGAAAGCGGGTGTGGCTGAAACTATCGTCGTCGATAACGGATCCAAAGACCGGACGCGCGAAATCGTCGCGGCGATCGACGGGGTGAAGTTGCTGTACTTTCCTGAAAATCTGGGATTTGCCGGTGGCGTCAACCGGGGAGTGGGCGCACTCACAACCGAATATGCGCTGATCTTAAACCCAGACTGTCTTGTACAGGATGGCCTGGAACGGATGGCCAACGCCGCACAAGGCGGAGCGGCCGGGGGGATGTTGCTGGGATCGGATGGCGAATTGCAGTCTGGCTTCGCGGTGAGGAGACTGCCAACGGCCTGGACTTTGATCTTTGAAGTGCTGGGGCTGAACCGCCTCTTTCCTGGAAATCCAGTAAACCGCCGCTATCGTTGCGCAGGCTTCGACCCCTCGCAAGAGCAGGAAGTAGAACAGCCACCGGCGGCCTTTCTGATGGTACGTAAGAAAATCTTCGAAGAGCTTAAGGGGATGGACGAGCGCTTCTGGCCAATTTGGTTTGAGGATGTGGATTTCTGCCTGAGGTTGCGAGAAGCGGGGCACCAGATCGTTTATTGTCCGGCAGCCAGAGCAAAACATCGCGGAGGAGGCAGTATTGAGAAAATCTTCTGGCCTTTCAAAGAGTTGGCGTGGTATGGTAGCCTTCTAAGATACGCCACTCAGCATTTTGGGTGGTTGTCCCGGCGTCTGGTTTGTTTGGCTGTTGCCGCTGCGTCCGTCCCAAGGGCATTAACGGGGATCATTTATCGGCACCAGGGTGTCCGCGCCCTTGGTGTCTACGTAGACATTTTTTGTCTTGCGTGGGTGAGCCTTGTCCTGGACCGGGTGGATAACCGCCGCTTTGGTCGGCACGTGGAAGGCGCAGAACATTTCTAAAATGCATAACGGCTTAGTCTCAGTCACAATCGTTACGTACAATAGCGGACGTTTCATCAAGCGATGCTTGGAATCGGTGCTGGCGCAGCGCTATCCGCTGAAAGAAGTCATTGTCGTCGACAATGTCTCAACCGACGGAACCCTCGACATTCTCGATCAGTTTGCCGACCGCATCCGGATCGTCAACAACGAAGAAAACGTAGGATTTGCCGCAGCCCAGAATCAGGCCATCCATATGTCGAGCGGAGAGTGGATCCTCACCCTCAACCCCGACGTCCTGCTGATGCCGAACTTCATTCAGAGTCTGGTGGATGCCGGCAACCGGGATACTCAAATTGGTACCGTCTGCGGCAAGCTGCTGGCAATGATGGCCACCTTTGACCTGCCCGAAAAGCCACTGGTAGATTCGACGGGAATCTACTTCAACCCGATGCTGCGCCATCTAGACCGTGGCAGCCGTGATGTCGACAACGGCGATTACCTGAATTTCGAATATGTCTTTGGCGCCACCGCCGCAGCCGCCCTTTACCGCCGCGAGATGATCGACGATATCTCAATCGAAGGTGAATTCTTCGATAACGATTTCTTCGTTTACCGTGAAGATGCCGATGTAGCGTGGCGTGCCCAGATCTACGGCTGGAAGACGCTATACACTCCTCATGCCCGTGGCTATCACGTGCGCTCTGTGCTGCCGGGCAACCGCCGGGCATTGCCTTCGGCGATCAACATGCATTCGGTAAAGAATCGCTTCCTGATGCGCGTGAAGAACATGACGCCCAATCTCTATGTCAGGAATTTCTTCCACATCACCATGCGGGACCTGATTGTTGTAGGCGCCTGTATCCTTCAGGAGCATTCCTCGCTGCGCGCCTTCTGGATTCTGGCCAAGAAATGGAAGAGTGTCATGGCCAAGCGCAAGGTGATCATGGCCCACCGACGGGTGAGCGACGAATACCTTGCCGGGTGGTTTCAATTCCAACCCGTCAGTCAGCCTGCTCCCAAAACCGTACGTGTCCCAGCCCGGGCCAAAGCCGTACGCAGTTAAGCTATTCGCTTGCGCATCGCAATTCTAGGCACCAGAGGAATTCCGGCCCGCTATGGCGGCTTTGAAACCTTTGCTGAAGAATTAGCCACACGCCTTGTCAGCAGAGGACACAAAGTTACCGTCTACTGCCGCGATCAGGAACCCGCTGGTATCTATCGCGGCGTTCAACGGCAATACCTTCCCACCATACGCCACAAGTATTTCGATACCCTTGCGCACACTGGCTTCTCTACACTTCATCTTCTGGCACATCACGTCGATGTAGTGCTGTTTTGCAATGGTGCGAATGCAATCTACACCTGGATGCCCCGGCTTCTTGGGATGCCGGTTGCGATCAACGTTGATGGCCTCGAGCGCAAACGCAAGAAGTGGAATGTGCTCGCCAAGAAGTGGTATCACCTGTCGGAGTGGCTCTCGACATTTTGCCCGACGCGGATCATTACCGACGCTCTCGAAATCGAACGCTACTACCGTGAGACCTATAAGGCGAAGTCGACCTTTATCCCCTACGGTGCAGAATTAGGCCCGGTAGAGTGGAAGCCGCTGCTGGGCCTCGAACCACGCAAATACTTTCTCTATGTCACTCGCTTTGAGCCGGAGAACAATCCTCTCCTGGTACGTGAGAGCTTTGAAAAAGTAGATACAACGATGAAGCTGGCACTGGTGGGCGACGCCCCCTATGCCCCCGATTACATCGCCCGCGTAAAGGACACAAGCGACCCGCGGATCCTGCTGCCGGGTGCCATCTACGGTGATGGTTATCACATTCTGCAATCCCACTGTTTCGCATACATCCATGCCACTGAAGTAGGCGGGACACACCCTGCGTTGATTGAAGCGATGGGGCGCGGGGCGTTGATTCTCTACCTGAAGACACCCGAGAATTGCGAAGTCGCCGGGGGTGCCGGTATTGAATTTGAGCAAGGCAACTTACCCGAGGCCATCAGTCGAGTGCTTGCGATGAGTGAGCACGAACGCGATGAGTTGCGAGCTGCTGCCCTCGAACGTGTGCGGCAGCGCTACAGTTGGGATGTAGTGACAGATCAATACGAAACGTTGTTTGGGGAATTATGCAAAGGACGTGGCTAGAAGTTTCGCTCGATCGGATTGCGCTGAACTATCGCATGATTCAGCGCACGGTGGGGGCTGGCGTACAGTTGATGCCAGTGGTAAAGGCAGATGCTTACCGGCATGGCGCTACTGCTGTATCTCAGGTGCTGGAACACGAGGGTGCGCAGTGGCTGGCAGTGAGTAACCTCGAAGAGGGTAAGGCCTTGCGAGAGGCTGGAATTCGCACTCGCATTCTGGTGATGGCCGATCGTGTAGATACTGATCCGAGGGCCTGGAAAGAGTTTCGCCTCACACCAGTAGTGCATGATCTGAGCGAGATCGCTTCTCTCGATGCAGACCTTGCCTACCACCTCAAGATTGATAGCGGCATGGCGAGACTGGGTACCAACGCTGGCATCGAGGAGATCATCTCCCGGGTTCAAGGGACAAGGCTCGAGGGCCTGATGACTCATTTTGCATCTTCAGCCAACTTTCAGAGCGAGCAAACCAACAGACAGCACGAGCGTTTTCAGGCTGTATGCAGTGCAATTGAGAAGAGCGGCATTCGCCCGGTTTATCTACATGAAGCCAGCACCAATCCACTGCACTTTGGGCAGGCACATTGCTGGCGCAATCTGGTAAGGCCTGGTTATGCAATCTATGGCTATGTATCGAGAGCCAAGGGCAAAGTACCAGACGAGCTACTTGATGTAGCACCGGCATTGAGTTGGAAAGCGAAGATACTGCTGGTAAAGAACATTGAAGCAGGAACCCCGGTAGGTTATGGTGCGCAGTTTGTAGCCGAGCATCCGATGCGGATCGGGATTCTGGGCGTTGGTTATGCCGACGGGCTTCCGCATCGTTTGGGCAATCGAGGCAAGTTGATCGCCGGTGGCAAACTTACAAACATCCTGGGTGCCGTATCGATGGATGTTACAACGATTGACCTGAGTGCCGCGCCGCAATTGATGGCAGGCGATTCCGTAACGCTGCTCGGACAAGAAGGTGACGTTGTCATGGATGCACGTCAGATGGCTCGCGACGCCGGTACGATCGCGTATTCCATCCTTTGCGGCATATCTACCCGCGTTTCAAGAATCTACGTTTGAGGGAGAAGTCATGAAGATTACAGACATCAAATCCGTCGTTGTAAATGCACGCATGCGGAACTGGATTTTCATTAAAGTTGAGACCGATCTACCTGGACTGTATGGCTGGGGCGAAGCGACGCTTGAGTGGAAAACAAAGGGCGTGGTGGGCTCAGTTGAAGATCTGAAGCCACTGATCCTTGGCCAGGACCCACGGCGTATTGAGCACATCTGGCAGATCATGAACCGTCAATACTTCTGGCGTGGCGGCATCGTAACGATGTCGGCAATGAGTGGTATTGATCAGGCTTTGTGGGATATCAAAGGCAAAGAACTGGGCAAGCCCGTATGTGACTTACTCGGTGGGCCTGTAAGGGATACGCTTCGGCTCTATGATCACCTCGGTGGCGGAAGTCTGGAAGGGATGTACAAGACCGGCGCGCCTGAAGATTTTGCGCGGTTGATCGGCGAGAGCAAAGCGCGTGGTTTCACTGCCGCCAAGGGGATGCCGATTCCGATATCAGAACCCATCGAAAGCGCCGCTACACTGCGCCGTGCTGCCGATTGCGTCAAGGCAATGCGCGAGGCGGTGGGGGATGACTTTGACATCATGCTCGATCTTCATGCGCGTTGCACGCCGGCGGCGGCGATTCAGTTTGGGCGCATGCTCGAAGACTACAACCTCTTCTGGTATGAGGAGCCCTGCTGGCCTGAGCATGTCGACGGGCTGGTGGAGGTAGCAAGGGCCTTGCGCTTCCCGATTGCAACGGGTGAACGGTTAGTGGGCCGCTGGGAGTTTCGAGAGCTGCTGGAGAAGAGAGCGTGCGCGATCATTCAGCCCGACGTTTCGCATTGTGGCGGTATCTCGGAGGCAAGGCGTATTGCATCCATGGCCGAGACCTATTCGATCACCGTGGCCTGCCACAATCCGCAGGGGCCCATCTCAACTGCGGCCAGTCTGCATGTGGGCTTCGCTACGCCAAACTATTTGATTCAGGAGATCGTCTGGAACGACGTACCGTGGCGGCTGGATGTTGTCAGCGGCGGCTATGACGTTACCCGTGGTTATGTCGGTGCGCCAACTAAGCCTGGCTTGGGAATTGATGTGAATGAGACAGAAGCCCTAAAACATCCCTTTCAGGATGAGGTGTTGATGCCTGCCTTCCGGCAGGATGGATCGGTGACCGACTGGTAGGACGCGCTTAAGGGGAATTAACGCCAGACTGCGCAGAAATCCGGCTGTGTTGAGCCAGTAAACAGCTGGTTTGCACTATACGGAGTATGCGCAAAATATTCTTCTTCAATGCAGTCTTCCTCCTCCTCGGTATGACACTATCTGGCCAAGTAGACCAATGGTTGCATTCGGCAACCGGGCCAAACCCAAGTTCGATTCAAGGCGAGGTAGACCGATTTCGCCAGGCCTTGGGCGAACTTAACCCGAACGAGGCACGTTCATTCCCAGCAGGACGCCGTGAGATCAATTGGGATGGCGTTGGCGGCACTCTTGGCAACCCCAACCTGCCGGGTGATTTCTTTCACAAAACCTCTCCACGAGGGCTTGTTATGTCCACTCCAGGGTCGGCCCTGAAAGTGTCAGGCGATGAGTCTTCACCAAGCTTCCTGATGCGAGATATCACGCGTGACGAGTGGGGGATGATCGAACTCGCCCCTTTCAGCAACCAGAAGTTCTTCGCACCGATCGGCAGCACGATCACAGATATTGAATTCAAAATTCCAGGTACCGATAACGTCGCTTGTGTTGCCGGTTTTGGAGCTGTATTTCTTGACGTCGACCGCGGCGGCCAAAGCTTTCTTGAGGTCTATCTCAACGATGGAACTAAACGCAAATTCTTCCCCGCACTATCGCTAGTGCGGTCCAAGGCGTTTTCGTTTATCGGTGTCCGCTTCCGAACCGCCTGTATCGTCTCGGTGCGCCTGAACAGTGGCGACCAGCCAATGGACACACGCGATATTCCATTTCCTGCTCCTGATGGCGTAGCGATTGACGATTTCATCTATGGCGAGCCAAAAGCACTACCAGGAAGTCCTGAATACTAAGACTTTTTATCTCCAGGATTGCTACAGGCTAAAATGCGTTTGAAGCAGGCAGAGCCGAGCGCAGGAGAAAAATGGAGTTTCAACAGTTGCGATATTTTCTGGCCGTGGCCCGTACAGGCAGCTTTGTACGCGCCGCAGACCAATTGGGAATCGCCCAGCCATCCTTGTCCCAGCAAATTCAAAAGCTGGAGCGGGAGCTGGGCATTTCTTTGTTTGACCGTCTGGGGCGAAGCCTGAAGCTTACCGCGTATGGCCAATCCCTGCAGGTGTCGGCCGAGCGCATCCTGCGAGAAGCAGAAGAAGCCCGCACCGCAATTGAAGGCCTGAAGTCTGAAGACGCCGGCGAGTTACGAGTAGGTGTCATTCCCACGGTTTTGCCCTATTCGATGGTGAAGCCTCTGGCCGAGTTTCAGCAACGCTACCCGCGAATTGACCTCATCCTCACAGAAGCAATGACGGACGACCTGATCGAGCTTCTGAGACGTGGAGAGCTCGATCTGGCGATCCTCGCCTTGCCGATTCGACATGCAGAGATTGTCTGTAGTGAACTCTTTCGTGAGCCTCTCTTCGCGGCAGTGCCACTGAAGCACGAACTAGCCCAGGAAGATAAAATTCAACTCCCGATGTTGGGTCTCGAAAAAATGCTTCTTCTGCGCGAGGGCCATTGTCTCCGGGCGGAGGTGCTCACCGTTTGCAGTAAAGCAAAGGCTCAATTCCACCAAGTCTTTGAGAGCGACCACCTGGAAAGTATTTTGCGCATGGTTGCTGAAGGCTACGGTGTGAGCTTGATTCCGGAAAAAGCAACTACAGGGCGGAGTGATTGTCGATTTTTGCCCTTTGAGCCACATGCCGTGCGAAGAATCGCATACGCAATGGCAAAAGGACATCAGTCTCTACCGGTGAGAAAAAAATTGCAGCAATTCCTGAAAAATTGGAAATGGTAAGGAAGGGAATGGAGCGGGAGACGAGATTCGAACTCGCGACATCAACCTTGGCAAGGTTGCACTCTACCAGCTGAGTTACTCCCGCACAGGAGCAGGACTGTTACCGAAGCAACGCCCAAAACGTAGTATCGCCTGCCAGGGCACCTCTTGTCAAATCGGGCTGCTCAATCCAGTGAACAGTCCGTTACAAAACGGTTTTGTCAATGAAGAAAGACGTCGGGAAAAATGTCATAAATATCTGATTACAAGGCACTTATATTTTTAGAGTTTTTCTCTTGCCACAATCGCTATCTGTGCTAGACTTTGTAATCGCAGGCCTACAGCGAAGTAACGGTCGCTGGCTTTGGAACATTTTCCAGGTCTGACAGATCTCCAATTCAATCTCAACGTCCCCCACTTTTCCACAACTGTGGAAAACTTGTGGGATTTTTGCGCTTTGACGGTCTGGCGTAGTAAATCGGTGAAATAGTTGCATAAAAAATGAACGCCTGGGAACTAGTAAAGCAAACGCTGGCAGCCTCTCTGAGTGAAGAGAGTTTCGAGAACTGGATCGTACGAACGACCCTGGCCAAGACAGACGGCGAGACCATCTTTGTCTCCGTACCGAATGAAGCAACCAGGGAATGGCTCGAGCGCGAATATCCGGTACAGGTGAAGGAAGCAATCCATCACCTGAGCCTCCCCTTTCGCAACGTTATCTACAATTTGGAAGTTACTCCAGACCGCAGCACCGTCAGCTATGCCCGTCCTAACGGCCTGAATCACGCCTATTCCGATTCCCCACAGAGCATCGAAAGCCTCTTTTCGCAGCCCGTTGCTCACTTGAACCCGAAATTCACCTTTGACAACTTTGTAGTTGGAAGCTGCAATCAATTTGCCCATGCTGCCGCTCATGCAGTGGCCATGCGGCCTTCGCGCAGCTACAACCCGCTTTTCATCTATGGCGGGGTGGGCATGGGTAAGACCCATCTGATGCATGCTATCGGCCGAAATCTCCTTACCGAGCATCCCGGCATGAAAATCGTCTACACGACCAGCGAGAAGTTTATGAACCAGATGATCCAGTGCATCCGAATGGAAAAGATGCCCTATTTTCATCAGTTCTATCGTTCGGCCGACGTCTTGCTGATCGACGATATTCAGATCATCGGCGGCAAAGAACGTACGCAGGAAGAATTCTTCCACACCTTCAACGAGCTTTTTGATAACCAGAAGCAGATCGTGATTTCATCCGATTCGCCGCCCAAGGAAGTTTCAGGGCTGGTAGAGAGACTGCGCAGCCGCTTTGAATGGGGGCTGATCGTCGATGTTCAACCGCCAGATCTTGAAACCAAGATGGCGATTCTCGATCAGAAAGCCGAAAGCGAAGGGATGAATCTGCCGGAGGATGTTCGCATCTTCCTGGCAACCCGAACCAAATCGAATATCCGCGAGCTGGAAGGGGCGCTGGTGAAGCTGATGGCCTATTCATCGGTCACAG
>JBIPMY010000503.1:0-4171 GCA_044376335.1 Bryobacter sp. | reverse complement strand
GCCCTCTGCCACGATCCCGGCTACTCCATCCCGCCACTGGACGAAGCAACCCTCTCGAGAACCCAAGCCCCAACTCTCGAGCAAAACTACCAGGCCTACTGGAGCGATGCCGATCAGAACGAGCACGTCAACAACGTCACCATGATCCGCTGGGCTGTTGACGCCCTCCCGCTATCCTTCCTCGAAACCCACGAACTGGCCCTCGCCGAAGCCCACTACCGCGCCGAAGTCAGCATCGGCGATACAGTCACCATCCGCACTGAAATCGATGGCCTCAACCTGCGACAGGAAGTCTTGAAAGAAGACACCCTCGTCGCCCTCATCCACAGCACCTGGCGAACCTCAGATCCCCCGCTTGTCGCCCCATAGCAGCACATGCAGCCGGGGCGAATACCGGTAGCCCCGCGATTTGCAAAGCTCCGCAATCCAGACAGACCGCTCGTTCAGCGTCTTCCCATCCCGCCCCTCAGGCATCAACAAAACCTTCTCAGGCTTAGCCCCCAATTCCTCCACCAGCGGGTCAATCTCATTCAGATCCTCTGGCGCAGCCACCACAAACTTCAACTGATAATCGCAATGCCCCATCAGCCTCCGCAGCACCTCCGGCTGCAGCCTCAACTTCTCATGCTGAATAGACCAATACGGGTCCTGGTGCGGCGTGGAGTTCGACAGCTTCGGCGAGATACTCATCAGGTCGCAAGCCACCGGGCGAAACACCGTCCCTGCCGTCTCAATCGTGATGTGATGCCCCAGCTTCCGCAACTCATCGCAAAGCACAACCGACTCTTCAAACAACATCGGCTCGCCGCCAGTCAGCACCATATGCCGGGCCGGATACTGCCCCACCACCTCCAGAATCGATGCGACACTCCGGTCTGTCCCCTCCGGCTTCCAACTCGTATAAGGCGTATCGCACCAGGTACAACGCAGGTTGCAGCCCGACGTCCGAATGAACACACTCGACACCCCAGCCAGAATCCCCTCGCCTTGAATCGAATGAAAAATCTCGCTGATCTTCATCGCGTCTGGTATTCCACTGGGTCGGTCAGCCCGGCTTCGGCAAAGCCCTTCAATCTCAATTGGCAAGCGTCGCAACCCCCGCACGGCCGACCCTCTGCATCCGGGTCATAGCAGGTAAAGGTAAGCCCGCAGTCCACTCCCAATTCCACAGCCAGTCGAGTAATTTCAGCCTTCGACAATTGAATCAGCGGTGTATGAATCTTCAACTGCGTCGTGCCCTCAACACCACTGCGGGTCGCCAGATCCGCCATCTTCGTAAACGCCGCAATGTACTCAGGCCGGCAATCCGGATAGCCCGAATAATCAATCGCATTCACGCCGATAAAGATATCCGCCGCCCCCAGCACCTCAGCCCACGCCAGTGCCAGCGAAAGAAAAATCGTGTTCCGCGCCGGCACATAAGTCACCGGGATCCCGTGCCCCATCTCGTCTCCACTCCGAGCCTTCGGTACATCAATATCCGCCGTCAGCGCAGACCCTCCAAAGGCCCGCAAATCAAGCTGGATGATCTTGTGCTCAGCCGCCCCAAGGCTCGCCGCCACCCTCTTGGCTGCCTCCAGTTCAAACAAATGCCGCTGGCCATAATCAAAGCTCAGCGCATAACAATCAAAGCCCTCGCGACGCGCATAGGCAAGACAGGTCGAGGAATCAAGTCCTCCCGATAACAGACAAACAGCAGGCTTCATGCGCGAGCATCCTTTGGATAAGTCAAAGTCAAAAAGAATCCGATCACCGGAAAAATCACCAGCGACAACAACACATTGTGCAGCCCCACCACATCAGACACTTTGCCAATCACCGGAATAAACAAAAATCCAGCCATCCCCCAGGCAAAGCCCATCATCAGCGCTGATACCGTTCCCGCCTGTCCCGGAGCCAGTTCCTGCCCCATCACCACATTCACCGGAATCGTAAACAGCAACACCAACCCACCCAGCGCCAGGCTAGCCAGCGAGACCCAGCCCGAGGTAAAAAAGAAAGTCACCAGAAAAGGAACAGACCCGATCATCGAAATCAGAATCGTCGTGCGTCCCCCAAACCGGTTGGCAATGTTGCCACCAACAAAGCCACCCATCGCCCCACAGGCAAGATAAAGACTCAATGCCTGGCTCGCCGCCGTAACCGTGAATCCCCGCTCACGCGTCAGGTAAAGCGGCAAGAACTGCGTAAACGAAATCTGCACGATCGAGCGGATAAAAACCAGAAAATAGAGGATCGTCAGCGGCCGCCACACCGCCTTCAGCGGCGCAAGATCAAACCGCTTCTTCACCGCACTCGCCTCAGGCGCAGCCGGCAAATAGCTCAGCAGCATCACAGTCACCAGCACTCCCGGGATGCCCCCATACCAGCTCCTCTCAATCCCAAACCGCTCGATGATCCAAGCAAAATACGTAGGCCCCAGCGCCAGCCCTGAAGTTCCCGAACAAATAAACACGGCCATCCAGAACGGCTTATTCCCTACAATCCCCTGTGTCGCCCGCGCACTCGCCTGCGGATGAAAGCTCGAAATCCCAAGCCCACCAATCACCGCCATGCTGATCACCATCGTGTAGCTGGGTGCCAGGCCAATCATCGAAACCCCAATTCCAGCCACCATCGGCGCCAGCGTCGTAAACAATTGCGAATGCAATTTATCCGACAGATAGCCAAACCCCGGCTGCGTCACAGAGTTGGCAAACACATAAATTCCCGCCAGAAATCCAGCTTCCGTCAGGTTGATCCCCATCTTCGCCGCCAGGTGCGGCTGAAAGGCCGCCAGCGCCGAACTGTACACATCAATGAAAAAATGCCCAACGCAGAGTAAGATTAGGGAGAAATAAATTCTACGATTGGTTGTGTCCAAATCGGGTTGCGAAATGGCTAAAGAATAACTGCCAGAGCTCATGAAGGGGATACTTTTAGTATAGATGGCGATATTGATAGGGATTCATCCCGTAAAAGAAGCACTGGTTGCGGGCAGACCCCTCGACCGCGTATTGGTTGCCAAAGGTGCGGGCGGCCCCAAGATTCAGGAAATCGTCGACCTCTGCCGTCAGCGCAAGGTTGCCGTCCGGTTTGAACCCCGCGAAGCCCTCGATCGAAATGCCGGTGGCAATTCCAACCACCAGGGCATTGTGGCGATCGGCGCAGAGAAAGAATACGAAGAATTCGACAACGTAGTCGGCAGCGATCTCATCATCGTCCTCGACGGCGTTGAAGACCCCCACAACCTCGGCGCAATCCTCCGCAGCGCATCTGCCGCAGGAGCAGGCGCTGTCGTAATTCCAGAACGCCGCGCCGTCGGCGTCACCGAAACGGTAGCCAAGGCCGCCGCCGGTGCCCTCGAACACATGAAGATCGTACGAGTCACCAACATTGCCCAGGCGATCGAAAAGTTCAAAAAGTCCGGCTACTGGATCTACGGCATCGACGAACGCGGCGATCGCAGCTACGACAAAGCAGGCTTCGATGCAAAAACCGTGATCGTACTCGGTGCCGAAGGCAATGGTCTTCACGACAACGTCCGCAAGGCTTGCGACTTCCTCCTTCGCATCCCCATGAGCGGCCCCATCCCCAGCCTCAACGTCAGTGTTGCCGCCGGCATCGTCATGTTCGACTGGAAGCGCCAGCGAGGAATCTCCGAATGAAATTCACCCTCGGCCTCATCATCTCGGCCTCTCTCTTCGCCCACGACCCCGTCCGAGCGCGCAAAGCCATGGTCGTCTCTCAAGAACCCATCGCCACCGATGTCGGCGTGCAGATCTTGAAAAAAGGAGGCAACGCCTACGACGCCGCAGTAGCCGTCGGCTTCGCCCTTGCCGTTACTTATCCCAGCGCCGGCAACATCGGCGGTGGCGGCTTTGCCTTAATTCGTTCAGCCACAGGCGACACCAACTTCATCGACTTCCGCGAGAAGGCTCCGGGCAAAGCCAGCCGCGATATGTACCTCGACGCACAGGGCAAGCCCACCCGCGACAGCATCCTCGGCTGGCGCGCCAGCGGCGTCCCCGGCACCGTTCGTGGCCTCGCTCTTCTCCACAAAAAATACGGTCGCCTCAAATGGAGCGAAGTCGTAATGCCCAGCGCAAAGCTCGCCAAAAACGGCTTCGAACTCTCCTACTCGATAGCCCGTGGCATCCGCAATGCAGAGCGCAACATGGGCCAGTTCCCA
>JBIPMY010000145.1:0-13472 GCA_044376335.1 Bryobacter sp. | reverse complement strand
GTCTGCTGACGCATACTCGTCAGTCTGACCGCCCTTGGTCACTTTCACTGAGAGAATCTTTTCCCGTTTTTCGTCAGCCGCTTCATATTCGATATGGAAGTTCCTACCCATATGCGCCCCGTGAATGCCCTTGCCTTCGGCTCCGCCGAGCTTGAGCATCAAGGCTGTTTCCACCTTTTCTCCGGCATCGTCAAACTGCGTTCGGCGCCAGAGTTTGTCCCCGTAATCGTGGTTCCGGGAATGGCAGTTCTCACAAGTCTCAGAGGCCGGCTTGAGTGCATGTGGAGGCGAAGGAATCGGGCGGCTATAGCCCCCGGTCACGATTTGGTAAAGCTGCCGTGTTCCGTTCAACTTGGCGCGTATGGCATTGCCGGCACCCTCGCCGATATGACATTGAACGCACTTCACCTGCGCATGAGAACCATTCTGAAAGGCAATGTGTTCTGGATCCATCACATGGCATGCCGTGCCGCAGAAGTTATTACTTTCCATGTAATGAACGGTTTGAAAAGTAAGTGCGCCGCCTACAACCAGGTTGATAAACGTCGCACCAGCAACAAATACGAGAAAACGCCGAACCTTGGGGTTCGACAGTTCGATCTTTTCAGGCAGATGGAGATGATGGTCCGGTGCCTCGCGGCGCCTCTGCAAGCTGATCCCGATTGGAACCAGCACCAGACCGCCAAAGAACGCAGCCGGCAGAGCTACAAACTGCAAAATCCCCAGATAACCTGACGCTGCACTTGCGCCAGTGAGGAAGATCCACAACACCATCGCCGACAGAACCAAAAACAATCCCACCCTGCTGATCCAGTTATCAGTCAGGTATAGGACCGGCAAAACCCAGCGTTGAGCAATCTTCCCCATCTTTCAGATCCTCTACTGTTTCAGCGTCCGAACGAAGGCCAAAATATTGGCGACGTCTTTTTCCACCGCAGGCATAGCCTTCATCTTGCCTACTCCTTCGAGAGTTTCCTTCTTCAAAACGGCATCGCTCTTGGCCTGAACTTCTTTAGAGCCAAGATGCTTCATCTCAACCTTCATCATCTTGACGATGGCCGGGTTGGGTGTTCCATCCGCGCCATGGCACTTTTTGCAAGCTGCATCATAAGCAGTTTTTCCGGCGGCGACGTCAGCTCCAAATGCAACGGCGGAAGTCGCTAAAAGTAAGGAAAGCGAAATTAGTTGAAGTCTCATTGCTGGTTCCCTATGCATTTCTATTGCCGTTTCGCTTTAGCCCTATATTCAATAGAAGGGGATAAGCTGGGTGCGTCAAATCCCCCAACAAGTGAGGAATTTGCCCCATATTTCAGCCCCAAGGGTCAAATAAAGACCATTACAGGCAGGTTTCAACTGGCCCTCCAATTGCTAACTAGGGGAACAGCCTAAGGAGTGGGCCCCATGATTGCCTCTCACCCTGCAACAACGTCTGAAGTCCTCGAGCGGCGTGGCATCAGCCGCCGTGACATACTCACCTTCTGCACCATGACGGCCGCTTCGCTCGGCCTTCCCAAAGAGGCTGCTGCGCAAATTGCAACCGCTTTGGACAACAAGCCACGAATCCCAGTGCTCTGGATCCATGGCCTCGAATGCACCTGCTGTAGCGAGTCCTTTATTCGATCCACACACCCGATCGCCCAGGACATTCTCTTCAACATGGTGTCGCTCGACTATGACGACGTCCTGCAAGCTGCCGCCGGACATCAGGCTGAAGAGATTCGCAAGAAGATCATGAAAGACTACAAGGGCCAGTATCTGCTCGCTGTTGAAGGCAACGCCCCCACCAACGATGGAGGCGTCTACTGCACCATTGGTGGCGAAACCTTTACCAGCATTCTGGAAGAGGCAGCTGCTGGCGCCAAAGCCATCATCGCCTGGGGCAGTTGTGCTTCCAATGGTTGTGTTCAGGCCGCTTACCCCAACCCGACAGGCGCCAAACCCGTCTACAAGATGATTACCGACAAGCCGGTGATCAACGTACCTGGCTGCCCGCCGATTGCCGAAGTGATGACCGGCGTTCTCAGCTACATCCTCACCTTTGACCGCCTGCCAGAGCTCGACAGTGCCAAGCGCCCCAAGATGTTCTACGGCCAGCGCATCCACGATCGTTGCTATCGCCGCAGCTACTTTGACGCCGGGCAATTTGTAGAAGCGTGGGACGACGAAGGTGCCCGCAAAGGCTGGTGCCTTTATAAGATGGGCTGCCGTGGCCCCTCAACCTACAACGCCTGCGCTTCGATGAAATGGAACGAGTGCGTCTCCTTCCCGATCGGCTCCGGCCACGGCTGCTTTGGATGTTCAGAGGAGGGCTTCTGGGATAACGGCCCCTTCTACGAACGCCTGGCCAACATACCAAATCCCACCACAGACCTTACCGCCGACCGTGTCGGCCTCGGCCTCACCACCGTTGTCGCGGGTGCTATCGCAGCCCACGGGGTCGCCGCCCTGGCCAAGCACAAACTGGTCGACCAGAAGCTAGTCAACATCGAACCCACCAAGCCCGTCGAATAGGAGCCACCCATGTCTACCCGAGTCGTAGTAGATCCAGTCACGCGAATTGAAGGTCACCTTCGCGTGGAAGCCATGCTCAATGACCAGAACGTCATCGGCGACGCCCTTTCAAGCGGCACCATGTGGCGCGGCATCGAGCTGATCGTGCAAGGCCGCGATCCACGCGAGGTCTGGGCCTTCGCCGAGCGCATCTGCGGCGTCTGCACTACCATCCATGCCCTCGCCAGCGTCCGCAGTGTCGAGAACGCTCTCAAGATCGACATCCCCAAAAATGCCAGCATCATCCGGCACCTGATGAACTTTACCCAGATCGTGCAGGATCACGTGATTCACTTCTACCACCTGCATGCTCTCGATTGGGTCGATGTCGTCTCAGCGCTCAAGGCAGACCCAGCAGCCACCTCAGCCCTCGCTCAGAAGGTATCGCCCCACTGGCCAAAGTCCTCGCCTGGCTACTATTCCGATACACTGGCGACGCTCAAGAAGTTTGTAGACTCGGGCCAGCTTGGGATCTTCCAGAACGCCTACTGGGGCCACCCTGCCTACAAGCTCCCGCCCGAAGCCAACCTCATGGCTGTCGCGCACTATCTGGAAGCCCTCCAGTGGCAGAAGGAAGTTGCCAAGATCCACACCGTCTTCGGTGGCAAGAACCCGCATCCCAACTATCTGGTGGGTGGCGTTGCCTGTGCCATCAATATGGTGGACGATAACGCCCCCATCAACATGGAGCGCCTCAGCTTTGTCAAAGACAAGATCATGGAGGCGATCAACATCGTCGATCAGCTCTACATTCCAGACCTCGCCGCCATCGCCAGCTTCTACCCGGAATGGACGCAGATCGGCGGCGGCCTCGGCAACTTCATGGCCTATGGCGACATGCCTACCGACTACAACCTCGAATCGATTTCGAAGTTCCGCTTTCCGCGTGGCGTTGTGCTGAACAAGAATCTCAACGAAGTGCAGCAGCTCGACCTAACCGACTTTTCTCAGGTACAGGAAGAAGTAACGCACTCCTGGTATGAATACGGCGACGGCAAGAAGAAGCTCCACCCGTGGGAAGGCCAAACCAAAGCCAAATACTCAGGCCCCAAGCCACCCTACAAACAGCTCGACGAGAACCAGGGCTACTCATGGGTCAAGACCCCACGCTGGCGCGGCAACGCAGTTGAAGTGGGCCCACTCGCGCGAATGGTGATCGGTTACGCCTCAGGCAACACTGCCATCAAAGACGTTGTGAACTGGGGCCTCGGTGCGACCAAACTCCCCGCAACCGCCCTCTTCTCAACCCTCGGTCGTACCTTTGCCCGCGGTCTTGAAACCAAGCTCGCAGCCCAGTGGATGCTTGAGGAATACAACAACCTCATTGCCAACCTCAAAGCTGGCGACACCGTCACGGCCAACACCAGGAACTGGGAGCCATCCTCCTGGCCCACCGAAGCCAATGGTGTCGGCTTTGTAGAAGCCCCACGCGGCGCACTCGGCCACTGGATCAAGATCAAGGATAAGAAAACAGAGTCTTACCAGATCGTGGTGCCCTCTACCTGGAACGCCTCGCCCAAGGATTCCGAAGGCAAGCACGGCGCCTATGAGGCCGCCCTCATTGGCACCAAGATGGCCGACGGAACCAAGCCCGTCGAGATCCTCCGAACCATTCACTCTTTTGATCCCTGCCTCGCCTGCGCCACTCACGTGATGGGTGAAGACGGCGAAACCTTAGCCAAAATCGTCGTGCGTTAGGAGACACCATGTCTACTCAAATTCATCTCGCGCCCGCAGCAGTGCAGATCGAAACTGTCGAGTCCCGGTACGTGTGGGAGTCTCCCATCCGTATCGGCCACTGGATGATGGTGGTCTCGATCACGGTCCTGCTGGCCACTGGATTTTTCATCGCCTGGCCGTGGGCATCCTCAACCGGCGAAGCCACCTTCAACTTTCTGATGGGCCGCTTCCGCCAGATCCACTTCATCGCCGGCTACGTCCTGCTCGCCTCGTTTCTGATTCGTATCTACTGGTTCTTTGCCGGCAACAATTACGCCCGCTCCGGCTTTCCATTCTTCTGGCGACTCTCCTGGTGGCATCAACTCATCGAGCAAAGCTGGGAGTACCTCACCATCCACATCACTCAACGATTTGTCGGCCACAACCAGCTTGGAGCCTTAAGCTACCTGATCTTCATCGCCGGCATGGGCGGGGCTGAGATTGCAACCGGCTTTGCCATGTACGGAGAATCGAATCCCGGTGGCTTCTGGAGCACCATCTTCGGTTGGGTGATCCCGCTGCTGGGCGGTTCCTATCAGGTGCACCAATGGCACCACGCCTTTGCCTGGGGCATCATGATTTTCATCGCCATCCACATCTACATCGTCATTCTCGACAGCATCTATCTCGACAATGGCATGGTTGGTTCCATCTTCACTGGTCGCAAATTCGTAAGGAAATCCGATGTTGACACCAACACCTGGCTCAGTTAAACCCGTACTCGTTCTTGGCCTCGGCAATCTTCTGCTGACAGACGATGGCTTCGGGCCCACACTACTCGAGCGCTTGCGCAACACACAGCAGGAAGACTCGCAAGTAGAATACGTCGACGGCGGCACAATGGGCCTCGGTCTCCTGAGCCTGCTTTCCGGCCGTTCTGCCGTACTTCTCCTCGATGCCTTCTGCGCCAACCAGACACCGGGAACCTTGCTGGTAAAGCCCAACATCGAATGGAACGAAGTAGGTGCCGTCAAAGGCCGCAGCGCTCACGAGGGCAACGCCGCAGGCCTGCTTGCCGTTGCCGCACTCACTGGAGATCTCCCCGGCCGCATCGCCGTTATCGGTGTCGAACCAGAACTCTTCACCACCGGCATTGGCCTCAGCCCCTCTGTTGTTAAAACGCTCGATGAAGCCGAGATACAAGCCAAAGCTCTCATCGAAGAACTCACCGGAGCCGCGATATGTGTTTAGCCATACCCGGTCAGGTTATCTCTATCGAAGACATCGGCTACAACCGAGTCGGTCAGGTGAAGTTCGGTGCCGTCGAGCGAGCCGTCTTTCTCGACTTCGTACCTGAAGCCACCCCCGGAGACTTTGTCCTCGTACACGTTGGCTTCGCCCTCAGCAAGATCGACGAAGCCGAAGCCAAATCCACCTTTGAACTGATTGAACGTCTCGGCATGATGGAGCCACTCGACCCATGAAGTATCTAGACGAATACCGCGACCCAAGCCTCGCCCATGCCATTCTCAAAGAGATCGAAGCCACCGTCACCCAACCCTGGGTACTGATGGAAATCTGCGGCGGGCAAACACACAGCCTCATGCGCTACGGCATCGACGAGTTGATCCCCCAACAGATCCAGCTTGTCCACGGCCCCGGCTGTCCTGTCTGCGTAACTCCTCTGGAGATGATCGACAAAGCCATTCAGATCGCCTCGCGGCCCGAGGTCATCTTCATCACCTACGGCGACATGATGCGCGTGCCTGGTTCCTCAACAGACCTGCTGCAGGTGAAGGCCAGAGGCGGCGATGTCCGATTTGTCTACTCTCCCATGCAGGCTCTTGATGTCGCCCGCAAGAACCCTGGCAAACAGATCGTCTTCTTCGCGGTTGGCTTCGAAACCACAGCGCCCGCCAACGCGCAAGCCGTCTGGCAGGCCGCCAAAGAGGGCCTGGGCAACTTCTCTTCCCTCGTCTCTCACGTCCTCGTTCCCCCGGCGCTTGAGGTGCTGCTCTCTTCTCCGCTCAATCGTGTGCAGGGCCTCATTGCGCCGGGCCACGTCTGCACCGTTTCAGGCTGTGAAGACTACATCCGCATCGCACAAGCTTTCCATGTGCCGGTAGTGGTTGGAGGCTTCGAGCCAGTGGATCTTCTGCAATCCATTCTGATGCTGGTGAAACAACTGGAATCGGGCCGCGCCGAATTTGAAAACCAATATTCTCGCGCCGTGCCTTTGCACGGCAACCCGGGCGCACGGCGCATCGTCGATGAGGTCTACGAAGTCTGCAACCGCAAGTGGCGCGGCATCGGAGAACTACCACTCAGCGGCATGCGCCTGCGTCCAGACTATGCCGGCTTCGACGCCGAACGCGTCTTTGGCCTGGAAGCCGCAGGAGTTGAAGAAGACTCCGAATGCATCAGTGCGCAAGTGCTCATGGGTCAGAAGAAGCCCATCGATTGCCCGGCCTTCGGCAAACGTTGCACACCACAGCGCCCACTAGGCGCACCCATGGTTTCCACCGAAGGCGCTTGCTCCGCCTACCACCAATACAAGCAACATTTGATCAGAGTCAACTTATGAGTCCTTTTGTCTGTCCGCTTCCACTTCAGGATTATTCGCACATCGTGATGGCGCACGGTGGTGGAGGGAAACTCTCAGCCGATCTGGTTGAACATCTCATCCTCCCTGCCCTCGCCGGTCAAAACGCAAACTCCCTCGGCGACTCCACCGTTCTGCCGCCCATTGAGGGACGCATTGCCATCTCAACCGACAGCTATGTCGTTCGGCCCCTCTTCTTTCCAGGTAGCAGCATCGGCGAGTTGGCCATCAATGGAACCGTCAACGATCTAGCCATGTCCGGCGCCACACCGCTCTATCTCACAGCCGCATTCATCCTCGAAGAAGGCCTGCCACTCGATACCTTTGCAAAAGTGTTAAGCCATATGGGCAAAGCAGCAAAAGAGGCCGGCATCCAAATCGTCGCAGGAGATACAAAGGTGGTAGGCAAAGGCCAGGCCGATGGCCTCTACATCAACACAGCCGGCGTCGGCATCGTACCGGACAACCTCCAAATCGGGCCAACCCGCGCCCAACCAGGGGACATAGTGGTCGTCTCCGGCACCATGGGTGATCATGGCATGGCGATCATGAGCGTTCGTGAAGGTCTCGACTTTCAGTCCACCATCGAGAGCGATTGCGCCCCGCTGCATACGCTGGTGCAGTGCATGCTCGCATCCACGACTCAACCCTCAGACATCCATGTCCTGAGAGACCCTACCCGTGGCGGGCTCGCCGCCTCGCTCAATGAAATCGCCCGCTCCAGCAAAGTCGGCATCATCGTCAACGAGCCACAGATTCCCATCTCCTGGGAGGTGCGCTCTGTTTGTGAGCTACTCGGCCTCGATCCGCTGCAGGCGGCCAACGAAGGCAAGCTCGTGGCGATAGTGGCCCCCGATGCAGCCCCCAGCATTCTGGCTGCCATGCGCGAGCACCCGCTCGGTAAAGACGCAACCATCGTCGGCCAGGTGACAGACCGTAACCCAGGCTTCTTAACGGCAAGAACCGCAATCGGCGGAATGCGCATCATCCCCATGCCCCTGGGTCAACAATTGCCCAGAATCTGCTAGGGCTTTGGCCCCACTCGCTTGCGGGCCTCCTCGTACTGTCCCAGGCTTTCAGCAAGCTCAAGGTAACGCCGTTCCGTCGCTGGCAAAGCACCAGCCAGGATTTGAAGCGCAGCCTCCGCATTGCCCCGCTGCAATTCGATCTCTGCCCAGGCCAGATACTCCTCGGTTGTCTTTTCGCTCAAAACAGCTAAACATGCGCTGGCACGCTCCATCTCCTCATCACGCCACCGGCACTCTTTCCGCGGTGGTCGCGGTCGCTGCACGGGTTGCTTATCTTCAAGCCTGAAATTCACTTCTTGAACATAAGTAAAGCCAACCGCTTTCCCTCCTTCCACCAGAGGCTCAAACCGCAAACCCTTCAGCATCGAATACACGCTACCCACCAGAAGCGGATGCCCCGACACCGTACGCACCTCCTGCACCAGCCCAAGGGCATCCACATCCACTTGCATCCGAACCAGCCCCATGATCCTGGCCTGTCTGGCGAGCGGTGGGTACTTCAAATCAAGAGGCGACAGCAATCGCGCGGCCACTTCGGAATCGCTAAGCAAGCGCCCTTGGGCCAATAAGCCCAGCAACATCACAACCTCTACAAGCGTCATCTTTCAACTCGCCCCAAGATACAACTGCCCCAGCGCCAGCCCTCCATCGTTGGGAGGCAGATAACGCGGCACCAGCACCCGCAATCCTGCCTTCTCCAGCGTCGCAGAAACGCCTTCGAGCAGCAACACATTCTGAAACACCCCACCCGATAACACCACCGTGTCGCTACCCTCCTCAACAGCCAAAGCCTTTGCCGTCTCACAGCTCCAGCGCGCCACAGTTTGATGAAATCGCCGCGCTCTAGCCTCCACCGGCGACGAAGCGTCAGCCAGCATTTCTGCCCAAAGCTCAGCCATATTCCACCGCCCCGCCGTGTAGCCTGCATCATCCATCCATCGCGACGCCAACGCCTCCATCTCGATAGCCGCCTGTGCCTCAAACGCAACGCTATGTCGAATCCCCAACATACTCGCAGCGGCATCAAAGAATCTGCCCATGCTTGAACTCAAATGACAATTCAAACCACTAGTCAGTTGCTGCTGCAACAAGCCAAGCTGGGTCGCCTCCAGCGACGCACCAGACGGCGTCTGCAACCAGTCCATACCGACAGCATGAAGATGCGCAATCGCCGCCAGCGCAGGCCGCTTCGCGCACACATCCCCACCCGGCAGCGCCACATAAGGCAAGTGCGCGCTGCGTCGCAAGTTCTGTAGATCCCCGCTAAAGAATTCCCCGCCCCAGATCGCCCCGTCATCACCAAAGCCTGTGCCATCAAACACCATCGCCACCACACGCAATCCCGGGTCGATACCGTATTCAGCCATCACCGCAGCGGCATGAGCACGATGATGCTGCACCGCGCGAGAAGGCAGGCCCTTCTCAGCCGCATATTGCCGGGCCCACTGCGTCGAAAGATATCCGGGATGAGCGTCGTAGAGAACCAGCTCCGGCTTACAGTGATAAAGCCTCGATATATGCTGCAAGTTCCGCTGAAACGCTTCAAGCGTAGCGAGATTTTCCATATCGCCAATATGTGGGCTCAGGTAAGCCCGTCCCTGGTGGCTCAACCCCAGCGCGCACTTCAAGTCCGCCCCGGCAGCAATTGCCGGCACCGTCGCCTCCGGCAACCCAAGCGAGATCGGAGCATAACCACGCCCACGCCGGATCGACAATGCCCTGCCCCGGTAGAGCCTCACAACCGAGTCATCACAAGCCGCAACAATCTCGCGATTGTGCAACAGATAAAAATCCGCTTGGCTCCCCAGCTTCTCGCAAGCTTCCTCATTACTGGTAATCACAGGTTCCCCGTGAAGATTTCCTGAGGTCATCACCAGCGCATCAAGCCCCTGCCTGCCAAACAACAAGCGATGCAGCGGGCTATAAGGCAGCATCACACCCAGATAGCCGTTGCCAGGGGCCAGATCCTCTCCAACCTGTGTCGCGCCAGCTTTGGCCAGCAACACAATCGATGCTGCCGCAGACCCCAGCAGCGCAGCCGCCTGCTCGTCGATTTCTACAAACTCCCGCGCCGTCGCAAGGTCCCGCACCATCAGCGCAAACGGCTGATCCCCACGCGCTTTGCGCACTCGCAACCGCGCCACCGCCTCCGTGTTTCTGGCATCACAAGCCAGATGAAAACCGCCAACACCGCGAATCGCCCCAATCTCACCCGCAGTCAGCGCCGCAAGACAAAGCTCAATCGCGTCCCCTTCAGCACGCTCCCCATCACGCTCAAACCAGAGCTTCGGGCCACATGCCGGGCACGCTACCGGTTGCGCATGATAGCGGCGGTCGCGCAGGTCTTCATACTCGCTGCGGCAATCCGCACACATGGTGAAGCTCCGCATCGCTGTCCGGGGACGGTCATAAGGCAGGCCTTCCACGATCGAATAGCGTGGGCCACAAGCCGTGCAATTCAGAAATGGATAGCCGTAGCGGCGGTCGTCCGGGTCTTCCATTTCGCGGCAACAGTCACGACAAATCGCAAGATCCGGCGGCAGCCCGGCACTGTGCAGCTCACCATCGCTGCTACTCAGAATTTCAAAACCAATGCTGCCCTCAACATCAATAACCTCAACATCGAGATGCTCAAGAGTAGCCGCTGCCGGAGCCTCACCCTCTAGCCGCTGTCGAAAGCGCTCAAGCTGCTCGAGCGTCCCCTCCACTTCAATCAACACCGCCGTAGTCGTGTTGCGAACCTCACCACCAAGCGCAAGCTCTGCAGCCAGCCGGGCCACAAAGGGGCGAAAGCCAACCCCCTGCACAATCCCCACCACCCGGATTCTCCTACGTTGTTTGAGTATCATCCCAAAGCACTGACTTTAACTGATTTCAGTTGAGACTCGCGCACCAATTCGCATTATGCTGAGGATGGCTATATGCATGAGCTCTCACTCAGCTACGCAACGGTCGAATCGGTTCTGGAATCGGTCGCTAGCCTGAATGCCTCGAGAGTCATTTCCCTCACCCTCGTCGCAGGCGAACTCAGCGGAGTATCGATCGAAGCCTTCCGCTTCAGCTTCCCCATCGCTGCTGCCGGCACCATCCTTGAAGACACAAATCTGATCATCAACAGCGAACCGGTTCGCATCTTTTGTGCCGCCTGCGATCAAGTCAGCCCGCTCGCCAGCATCCAGAGTTTCCGCTGCCCTCTCTGCGGCCTCGCCTCAGGCGACATTCGCAGCGGAGAAGACTTCATCATTCAGTCGATCGAAATAGAAACGGCCGAGGTAACCCCCAAATGAACACGCGCATCGTTGAACTCCGCAAGAACATCCTCAACAAAAACGACACCCTGGCGCATGATCTGCGCTCGCGCTTCCACGCCGCCGGCGTTACCGTCTTCAACTGGGTCTCAAGCCCCGGCACCGGCAAGACAGAACTCCTGAAGCAAACCCTCATCCGCCTGCGCAACATGGGCTATCATTCCGCGGCGCTCGTTGGCGATCTTGAAACCGACAATGATGCCGTGCGTCTCGCCGAAAGTGGTTCCCCTGCCCGGCAGATCAAGACGCACACTCTCTGTCACCTGGAAGCCGACATGGTGGAGCGCAACCTCGAAGGCTGGAATCTCGCAGAGCTCGATTTCCTTTTCATCGAAAACATCGGCAACCTCGTCTGTCCTGCCGCCTGGGATCTGGGTGAAGATATCCGCATCGTCCTCCTAAGCGCAACCGAAGGCGAAGACAAGCCGCTCAAGTACCCCAAGCTCTTCCACACTGCAGACGTCGTAGTGCTGACAAAAATGGATCTGGCCGAGCCCTGCGAGTTCGACCGCCACAAGGCCGAGCAAAACGTATTCGCCATCCGCCCGGGCATCCCCATTCTTGCCACCTCAGCCAAGCGCGGCACGGGTCTCGAAAACTTGTGTGATTACCTGATTTCCTGCCGGCGCGATGAGCAACTGCAGTGAACGATTGAATGGTTGAAAAGCACCAGACGGTGCTTTCAAGCCACCTGCTGCCTCGCTGCCTATTTCTGTTTTCAACAAGATAGCTTAGGCCCATAAAATGCTACTCCCATTGCATACGAGCTCAACCAAAGCCCGTCGCGAAAAGGAGAAACAGATTATGAAACGCACTTTGATGGCGACACTGCTAATGGCAGGGAGTCTAGGCGCAAATCTCTTCGGACAACAGTATCCTCAGCACAGCGACCCCTATGGTAATGACCGCTACGACGACAGCCAGGGAATCTACGCCCCGCCTCCACCCTCAATTCCCCGCTACGCCTACAACCGCCCGCCAATGCCTGGCCCCGGCTTCTACTGGGTAGACGGCTACTGGAACTTCCAACGGCCCCGCTACGTTTGGGTCAACGGTTATTGGGCCCGGCCTCCCTATGCCGGAGGCTACTGGGTAGCCCCACGCTACAGCAGCGGTCGTTATTTCCTGGGCTTCTGGGGCAGCCCGAGAGCCAACTTCAACCGTGGCTACAGAAACAGCTACCGCTTCAACGGCAACCATCGGGGCTACCGCTAGGCATTCGCCTAGCGATACTTGCCCTTTGGCCCTGCTCCGGGGGGCAGTTTTTGAGTGATCGCGAGGGGGCCAGTTTTACGTGAGGGTTGACAATCCAGAACTTCAGGCTCTTTAGGCGGCTCAGAGATCGCAACGTCAGCATTCGCGGGAACATCAGCGCGATGGTGACAACGTTCAATGATTCTGCACTTGCCTCCCAATAGCTCCAGAAAGGCGGTCAGGAGACTGTCAGTTTGAACTGTCCCAACCCACTCCATTCAATTTGCCCAATGCCCCACTGGCTTCCTCGCCCGTGCTTGACCCTGCAAAAGTAAGGCGCTATCTTACTTTTGTGAAGACCACCGTATCCTCTAAGGGCCAAATCGTCCTGCCTGCCGAATTCCGGCAATTGGACCAAATTGAGCCTGGCCAGGAATTCGATGTAGAACGCCTCGACCGTGGCGACTATCGCCTCGTCCGCCGCAAACCTCCGCAGAACCAGGGCAGCATAGACTGGCTCCTCGCTTGCCCTCACAAGGACTTTTTTGTTCCCATCGAATCCGAGTCCACAGATTCCCTCTAAGAGCAATATCCCTTGAAATACCTCGTCGACGCCAACGTTTTGAGCGAACCAACCAAGCCCGTACCCGATCCAATAGTTCTGGCCTGGCTTCGCAAGCACGAACGGGACATAGCCGTCGATCCCGTCATCCTCGGTGAGCTTCGATTCGGTATTTTGCTACTCCCCAAAGGAAAGAAACGTTCGGCCCTGGAAGCCTGGTTCGATTCAGGCGTCAAACGGCTCCACTGCCTGCCCTGGGAAGCCACCACTGGCCTGAGATGGGCCGAACTCCTGGCGAGCCTTCGCAAAAGTGGCAAATCCATGCCGATCAAAGACAGCCTCATCGCTACAACTGCAATCGTCCACGGTCTGACGCTTGTCACACGCAACGGCGCAGATTTCAAAAACGCGGGCTTGCCCATAGTAAATCCATTCGCAAATTAGTTGGCAGGAGCCGTATGCGTGAATAGCGCCTGTACGGATCTATATAAGAGGCGTTTAGTGAAGATCTTCCTTGGCCCGACCATTTGCGAAAGCCCTTAGCTCTTCTCTTGGTACGATCCACTGGG
>JBIPMY010000502.1:0-4179 GCA_044376335.1 Bryobacter sp. | reverse complement strand
GCGATCGGTGCCGGGCTTCCTATTACCGAGCCTGGTGGCAATATGGTTGTGGATATCGGCGGTGGTACAACCGACGTTGCGGTGATCTCGCTGGCCGGTATCGTTTATTCCCGTTCTGTTCGGGTGGCCGGAAACGAGCTGGATGAAGCGATTATTCAGTATCTGAAGCGCAAATATAACCTTCTGGTTGGCGAAAGAACCGCTGAGCAAATCAAGATGAAGATCGGTTCGGCCTCCGAACTGGACAAGCCGATCACGATGGAGATCAAGGGTAGGAACCTGATCGAGGGTGTTCCCCGGACCCTGACTATTGGAGACGAAGAAATCCGCGAAGCCTTGGCCGAAGGTATTTCGACCATCATGAACGCGATTCGCGTCGCGCTTGAGCGCACTCCTCCCGAGCTTTCAGCCGACATCTCAGATCGAGGCATCGTACTCACGGGTGGTGGTGGCCTGATCAAGAACCTCGACAAGCGCATTCGGCAGGAAACGGGTTTGCCCGTATCCATTGCAGAAGATCCACTAGCTTGCGTCGTACTTGGCATCGGCAAAATGCTTTCCGATTTCAAGTTGCTGCGCCGCATTGCAATTGAGTAGGGGAGCGCCTTAGGGCAAGCATGGATGGATTCTTAGGCAGATACCGCAATTTGTCCGTCCTGGTGATTGTCATCATGGCGCAATTGGTGCTGCTTGCCGTTCAGGTCAAAAACAACCAGGATGTGCGGTTGATTCGCGTCTGGGCTGTGACGGCTATTACCCCACTTGCGCGCGTACTGGAAGGGATCCGGGCGAACACCTTCGGTATTGCTGGTGAATATTGGCAGTTGATCGAGATTCGATCCCAGAATCAGACGCTCAAGGCTGATGTTGACCGATTCAAGCTCGAGAATCAGTTCTTGAAGGAAGAACTGGCAACTGCCAAGCGCGTCGAGGCCATGGCATTCTTTGTCCAGCGCAATCCCAACAAAACGATCGGTGCCCGAATTATTGGAGCGGGTGCCGGCATGAACTCAAAGGTCGTCTTTATAGACAGAGGTTCCACCTCCGGCGTTCTTAAGGGGATGCCCGTGATCACCCCGGATGGGATCGTCGGCAAGGTAACCGCTTCTTACCCGACTGGTTCTCAGGTCATGCTCATTACCGATCCAACCTTCGGCTGCGGTGTTGTTTCAGACAAAACCCGAGTACATGGCACTGCCAAAGGCCAGGGAAACAATCAACTTCTGGTGGACTACATTCAAAACGAACAGACCGTCCAAGTGGGTGAGATCTTCTATACCTCAGGGGACGATCGCATCTTTCCAAAGGGTTTGCCGGTGGGGCCGGTTCGAGTCGCGCGGGAGGGTAAGCTCTTTAAAGAAATCTATGTTGCCCCAGCCGCATTTGAAAAGGGTCTGGAAGAAGTGCTCGTGGTGCTCGAAGGGGTACACCAGCAAATTCCCGAACTGTCTCAAGTCACCAATGTAGGTCCTGAAGCTAAACCAATGGCTCCGCCTGTATCTGATACAGTCGCGCTCCCGTTGGACGCAACCCCAAAACAGAATCCAAACCAGAAATTTTCTACCGATGCCGACCGGTTGGTGGATCGGTACAAAGCGATTGGTGAGCAGCAGGGGCTAAGCTACGGTAATGGGGGTAGAGTGCCGAACTTTAATGCGCCTGTGGCTCCAAGGGTAGCTGCACCCAAGCCTGCTACTACGGGTGTGCCTCCTGCTGTGACCAATCCTGCGGGCACCGCCACGCCTGTTGCTGTCCCACCCAATCCGTAAGTACACCGATGTCATCTCCCGAATACACAGAAGCAAATTACGTTGAAGGCCGGCGCCGCAAGAGTTCCTCTTCGAGCTTTCGACCCATCGTTTTTTTTCTTGTACCTTTGTTTTCTGTTCTTCTTGATATCTTTCTTCCCAGGTTTGTCGAATCCGCCAGAACTCTGGAATTCCCGCTTCTGATTACAATCTACTTTTCGCTGATGAAGCGCCAGCCGATAGCCGGTGTGGCCATCGGTGCCACAATCGGCCTAATGCAGGACTCGCTTTCGCAACAGCCGCTCGGGATGTTTGGAATCGTAAAGACGATTGTTGGGTATTTTGCTGCCTCGGTGAGTCTGCGATTTGATGTCAACAATCCCGCTCTGAGATTCATGCTTTGCACCTTCTTTTTTGTCTTTCACCAGTTCTTTTATTGGGTTATGGTAAGAGCTCTGCTGGGGCAGGTGCCCAATATCAATGGGCTCGATGAAGTGGTGCGTGCCTTGCTCAATTCTGCAGTTGCACTACCTCTCTTTTTTCTGTTGGATAAACTGAGAGAGGATGGAAGCTAGGCTTCCAAGCCCCCAAGAGTTTTTGTGTTTCAACTATCAGGACGCTCGCGACAGTTAGATTTCCAGGACCGGATTCGGTTGCTGCGCGATGAATCGAAGTTCGCGCAGGGCAAGATTGCGTTTCTGCAGTACCTCAGTGTTGGTATTTTCCTGTTTATTGTCGGCGGCTACTGGAACCTTCAGATCCGTAACGAAGAGATCTATTCCCTCAAGGCAGAGCGCAACCGGATCAAGGCGTTGCCGATCCCGGCACCTCGGGGCAAGATTCTCGATCGAGACAAAAGGGTGATTGTCGACAATCACTCCAGTTTTTCTGTATTGCTGTCCCTCGAAACACTCAAGGAAGAGCATCTGCGTCCCATCGCTGAAGGCCTCGATCTGGATTACGACGAAGTGATCGCCCTGCTCAAGAGCCGTCGTTCGCGGCCTAGGTATTTACCCATTACCCTCAAGAAGGAATTGACGCCCGCCGAGATCGCTTTCGTCGAATCACACCGTGATCCTGACACCTATCCGGAACTGGAATTGATTCACACCGAGCGCAGAGTGTATCCGTCGAATGGTTTTGCGGCGCACCTGATCGGGTACATTGGGGAAGTTTCTGAGGCGGAACTCAACCAGGCTGATTTTGCCAAATATCAGCAGGGTGATCTGGTGGGCAAGACCGGAATTGAGCGGCAGTACAATGATCTTCTTACCGGCCAGGACGGCCAGCGACAGGTGCTGGTGGACAACAAGGGAAATGAGCGGCGAGTCCTTGGGCTCAAACGAGCGGTACCTGGACAGTCGATCGAACTTACCTTGGATCTTGATGTTCAGACAGTTATGGAACTGGCAATGGATGGCCGCCGCGGCGGTGCTGTTGCGCTGGATCCCCGCAACGGCGAGGTGCTGGCGATGGTGTCCCGGCCCGGATTTGACCTCACTAAGCTCTCCTCCAGAGAAAGGTCCAAGGAGTGGAAAGAGATCTTCTCGAATCCGGAAAAGCCCCTGCTGAACCGGGCAATTCAGGCACAGCTCGCACCCGGTTCTACCTTCAAGCCAATCGTTGCCCTGGCTGCACTTGAGGGCGGTGAAATTACAAACGATACTTCATTTAGCTGTGGCGGTGGTTTGAATTTCTTTGGACGATACTTTCACTGCCACAACAAAAAAGGCCACGGTGCCACATCTCTCAAGCGGGCCCTCGCCCAATCCTGCGACGTTTACTTTTACAACGTAGGCAACAAGATTGGTATCGACCAAATTGCGAAGTATGCCGAAATTGCAGGCTTTGGCGCCAAGACCGGAATCGACCTCCCGGCTGAGGCTGAAGGTACGCTACCTTCCAGCAAGTGGAAGATTCGAGCATTGAGAGAGAAGTGGTACGGCGGGGACACCGTCTCAGTCTCGATCGGCCAAGGTTACCTTACTGCAACGCCAATCCAGCTTGCTCATGCGATAGGCGGCATGGTGATCGGTGGCATCTGGCACACCCCTCATTTGCTTAAGGGCGATGCCCCGGCGAAGCCTGCCCGC
Organism: Bryobacter sp.; assembly: GCA_044376335.1. Taxonomy (GTDB): domain Bacteria; phylum Acidobacteriota; class Terriglobia; order Bryobacterales; family Bryobacteraceae; genus Bryobacter. The sequence continues at coordinate 338 of JBIPMY010000502.1, read as the reverse complement.
AAGGTGGACCTCGATCTTGAACATGTCCGGCTTGTTACTGACGGTATGTGTGAAGTGGTGAATGGCGCAGGAACTGCTTATGGGTCCAGGATCCCTGGCATAGAGATGTGTGGCAAAACCGGCACCGCTCAGACTGCCTCCAATGAATATCAAAAGGCGAAGAATATTCGCCTGAAAGACAATGCCTGGTTTGTCGCCTTTGCGCCGCGCGTAAATCCCGAGATCGCAGTAGCTGTTCTCTTTGAAGAAGGAGAGCATGGCCCCATGGCTGGCACGATTGCACGAGATATCGTTAAGGCTTACTTCGATAAGAAGACCCGCAAAGAGGTCTCTCAAAC
>JBIPMY010000144.1:0-13478 GCA_044376335.1 Bryobacter sp. | reverse complement strand
AAGTCTTCAAGATCGTAGAACAACAAGGCTTCGCTAAATCCAACCGCATCGTCATGGGCCCCTGGTTCCACGGCGGCTGGGCCCGCGATGCCGGCTCAAGCCTCGGCGACATCAGCTTCAACTCCAAAACCAGCGAGTGGTATCGCGAAAACGTAGAGCTCCCCTACTTCAAGTTCGTATTGAAAGACGGCCCAGACCCTAAGCTCCCCAAAGCCCTCATGTTCGAATCCGGCTCCAACGTCTGGCGTCGTTACGACGCCTGGCCCCCCAAAGAAGCCAAGGCCAAAACTCTCTACTTCCATTCAAACGGCAAGCTCAGCTTCTCTCCCCAATCTGAAGCTTCGCAAGCCTTCGATGAATACCCCAGCGACCCCGCGAAGCCCGTCCCCTACATCCCCCAGGTCGCCAACCGCATGACCCGTGAGTACATGGTTATGGACCAGCGCCACGCCTCCACACGTCCCGACGTCCTCACCTACGTAACGGACGAGCTTGAAGAAGACCTCGTCCTCGCCGGCCCCGTCTCCCCCAGCGTCTTCCTCTCTACAACCGGTACCGACGCCGACGTCATCGTCAAGCTAATCGACGTCTTCCCCAACGACTTCCCAGACCCTACGCCCAATCCCGCCGGAGTCACCATGGGCGGCTACCAGATGCTGGTCCGAGGCGACGTCTTCCGCGCCCGCTTCCGCGAAAACTATTCCACCCCCAAGCCCTTCGTCCCGGGCAAAGCTGAAAAGATCGAATGGAAACTCCCCGACGTCAACCACAGCTTCCGCAAAGGCCACCGCCTCATGATCCAGGTCCAAAGCACCTGGTTCCCACTGGTAGACCGCAACCCCCAAAAATTTGTCCCCAACATCAACGAAGCGAGAGAAGCTGATTTCCAAAAGGCCACCCACCGCCTCTGGCGAGCCAAAGACACCCCAAGCAGTATCGGTGTCACCGTTCTGCCCGGCCTTTCAAACTAGAACGGCCGACACAACATAGAAGGGTCCTCCTGTGCAGAGAGGCCTTATAGGCGGTTGACTCCCTCTACGGCGAACCGTACCATTCAGGTATGACTTCGGTTTCGGAAACTTGGCGTTACATAGTTCGCTCGGCCGGCGTGCGGAGCGGAAACCCAATCGTGGAGAATACTCGGATTGCCGTGCACGATGTCATAGGCCTGCTCCAAAACGGCGAGACGATTGAAACGGTGACGACAAACTGCTTCCCCCAACTCACCAGATCTCAAGTCTACGAGTGCCTCGCCTACTATGAAGACCACCGCGGCGAGATCGACTTACTGGTCGCCAGGCAGATGTCCGCACCCTCTTTGTGAAGTTCCTGCTCGATCATGACGTCCCGGACGACCTGATCTACTTGCTGCAACAGCTTGGACATGAAATCGTGTTGCTGCGCAATACGCTTCCGGTGGATTCTCCCGACGAGGTTGTTCTGCGTTTCGCTCATGATACAGGCAGCATTCTCCTAACCTGCAATCGAGACGACTTCCTCCATCTTGCCGCTTCGCACGACCACAACGGCATCGTAATTGTTATTCGTCGCAGAACCCGTGGTGACGAACGTGCAGCATTGTATCGATTGCTGGAGCGTGCCGGAGAAACAGGTCTTCTCGGAAACGTTAACTTTGCCTGACCCTGAGAATCAAAACTCCAGCTGGTAGCCACATAAATCGGCTTCGACTCATCTCGCTATGCTGCTTGACAAATTAGAACAATTCTAAAATAATAAAAGTTATGAAAGCAGTCTCACCGGAACTCTCCGTGGCGGATCTCCGGGAGCGCTGCCATCAGGCGGGCCTTTCCCTCACTCACCAGCGGCTGGTCATTTATGAGCAACTGATGAAAATGGGCGATCACCCGGCCCCTGAAGCTGTCTTTGAGCGGGTGCGGAAGAAAATTCCTTCGCTCTCTCTGGCCACGGTTTACAACAACATTAAGATCTTTGTCGAGCACGGTTTGCTGCGAGAACTAAGCGTCCATCGCGGCTCCTTGCGTCTCGAAAGCAATCTCGATCCACACCACCATTTGGTCTGCACCCAATGCAAGGCGATTGAAGATATCGATGAATCCGATTTTCAACCCATTCGCCTGAAAAAAGCGCTCCCAAAGGGCTTTACGGTGCATCGTTTTAGTGTGGAAGTGCTCGGGCTCTGCAGTAACTGCTCCGGCAAGATCCGGCAATAATTTTTTAATCACAGTGAGGTTTCTAACATGCTTGGTGTAGGACAAACTTTCCCCAGTTTCTCGGTAGCTGCAACCGTCAGCACCGAAAAGAATAAGACTTTTGAGACGATCACCGAATCGTCTTACGGTGGCAAATGGAAGGTATATTTCTTCTGGCCGAAGGATTTCACCTTCGTCTGCCCCACTGAAATCGCCGCCTTCGGCCGCGCCAACAGCGAATTCGCAGACCGCGATGCCCAGGTTCTCGGTGGCTCTACCGACAGCGAATTTGTCCACCTCGCATGGCGCACCCATCACGAAGACTTGAAGGATCTCCCCTTCCCGATGCTCGCCGACGTCAAGCGTGAACTCAGCACCGCCCTCGGCATCCTCGACCCCAACGCCGGCGTCTGCCAGCGCGCCACCTTCATCGTCGACCCCCAGAACATCATCCGTTTTGTCATGGTCACTGATCTCAGCGTCGGGCGCAACCCCCAGGAAGTCATCCGCGTCCTCGACGCTCTCCAGACCGACGAACTCTGCCCCTGCAACTGGAAGCCCGGCGAAGAGGTAATCAAGCTCTAATGAGCTTTCAAAAACTACTGGATTCGCTTCCGCCCTACGCCAAGGACATGAAGCTGAATCTCAGTTCCCTGGTGAACCAGCCGGAACTGACGCCCGTTCAAACCTGGGGCACACTAGTCGCCTCAGCCATCGCCTGCCGCAACATGGAAGTCACCGAAACGATTTTCACCGAGGCAGAAAAGCACCTCACTCCCGAGCAGATGACGGGCGCCAAAGCCGCCGCCACCATCATGGCGATGAACAATGTCTACTATCGTTTTTTGCATCTTACGCCCAACGAAAAGTACGCGACGATCCCCGCCAAACTACGCATGAACATCATGCGCTCGCACGGTGCCGATCACCTCGACTTTGAACTTTGGTGCACCGCCGTAAGTGCCATCAACAACTGCGGCACTTGCGTCTCATCTCATGAAAAGGTACTCCGCGACAAAGGCGTCCCCGAGGAAACCATCCTCGCCAGCGTCCGCCTCGCCGCAGTCCTTCACTCTATAGCGACGATCCTCGAAGCCGAAAGCATCGAGCCCGTCTACTAACTCCAACCTTCACTTGGGCGGTGCCGTTCTTTATCAAACGGCGTCGCCCACTCTAACTTCTCAACCTGCCCTCCATAACCCTCGATTCCCTAACCCTCGATTCCCTGTGACACAATGTGTCCCCTTCACTCAAACTAAGCCCTCGCAAAACTCACTGCCTCTGCCGTTAGCCTCGCGAGGAATGCCTCACGATTCGCGTGCGTCTCATCCACCTGCGGAGGCGGACTGTGCATGAACGTGAATTGCCCCGCGTCTCCTTCAATCCGCAAATCTATTCTTACCCGGTTTTCCAGCGCAACCTTGAGCATCTCGCCTTGAGCTGGAGGCGTGATCGTGTCCTTGGTCCCCACCCACGTCAGAATCGGTATCTGAACTCCATCCAGCGCGCCAGGGGCCTGAAAGAAACCCGCAGCGGGCGTAAGCAAAAACAGTCTTTCCAGCCGCTCGTCGCGCTCGATGCTCACCGGGGCACCAGGGCCCATCCACGCCTGTCCCCCCGCCATCGCTAGAAGCACCGTACATCCAATCGAATGCCCCAGGCCGCTCACTCTAGACTTGCTCGGAACGATTGCATCAATCGCCAGTCGTAACCGGCGGGCGCGCAACAGCAGGTCATTCGCCGACACTCGCGGGCTAAGGAGCCTGTCAAAATGAGGCGCAATCACAGTTACACCGTCCTCAGCCAGGGCTTCCAGCAGCGGTAGGTGTCGCTCCGGATTTCCTCCCCCACCAACCGCAAATATCGCAAATCGCAGCGGATCCCGGCCCTCAATCAGCGTTGCGTCAAACCGTTCAGAACCGTCTGCGAGCGATACCCTGGACATCTCAAACCTTCGCCTGCGCCGTCCCATTCTCCTGAAACGCCGCCCCGCCCACCGCCACCATCGCCCCGCCATCGGCCATAAACGCCGTCCCGGTGATAAACGTCGAATCCTCCCCAGACAAGAAAGCAATCACCCGCGCAATCTCCTCGGCCTGCCCCAACCGCTCAAACAAATGCACCTGCGCACAAGCCGCCAGCGCCGCCTCCGGGTCATCGGTCAACGAAGCACTCCACCGCAGCATCGGCGTATCAATCGCCCCCGGGCAAACGCAGTTACAACGAATCCCTTGCTTTGCATAATCAAGCGCAATACTCCGCGTCAGCCCGAGCAACGCATGCTTCGACGTCACATAAGCCGCACTATTCCCCACCGCCCCAACAGACTGCACACTCCCCACCAGCGAGATCGGCCCCCCGCCAGTCTCCAGCATTTTCGGAATCACCGCCCGGCACACCTTCAACGCCGCAGTAACGTTCACCAGCATCGTCCGCTCCCACACCTCATCCGTGGTCGTCGTGGCCGTTCCATAAGTCTGAATCCCGGCGCTATGCACCAGAATGTCCACCCGCTCAAGCTCACTCAAAGCCTGCGCAATCGATTCATTCGAAGTGATATCTACCGGCTTGTCTTTCGACTGTATGTCCCAAACCACAACCTTCGCGCCGCGCTCTTCGAGCAGCTTCGCCGTAGCCAGTCCGATGCCACTGGCACCACCCGTTACAATCGCCAATTTTTGAGAGAAGCTCATCACGTTTACTGTATGATGACTTTCAGAATCCCAGGAGAATTTCTTTGACCCCCTCTACGTCCCGTCGTTTCTTTCTTGGTGCCGCAACCGCCGCCGCCGCACAGCGTGTCATGGGTGCCAATGAGCGCGTAAATCTTGTTCAAATCGGCATTGGCGGTCGCGGTCGCGACCACATCAATACCTATTCCTCCTTGCCCAGTCTCGTCAACATCTCAGGTGTCTGCGACGTCAATCAGGCCGCCCGTGAGCGGGCTCAGTCGATTGTCGTCAAGGCCGGTGGTGCCAAGCCCAAAGAGTACGACAACATGAAGCAGGTCTTCGCCGACAAGAGCGTCGACGCAGTCTCCATGGCCACTCCAAACCACTGGCACGCCCTTGGTGCCATCTGGGCCTGCCAGGCCGGCAAAGACGTCTACTGCGAAAAGCCCGCTTCCCACAACATCCACGAAGGCATGCGTATGATCGAGGTCGCCCGCAAGACCGGCCGCATGGTCCAGATCGGCTCCCAAAGCCGCAGCACTCCCCACAAGATGCGCGCCATGCAAATGCTTAAAGAAGGCGTCATCGGCAAAATCTATCTCGCCAAGGGCCTCTGCTACAAGCGCCGAAAGTCCATCGGCCGCGCCCCAGAGCTCGACACCCCGCCACCCGGAGTCGATTGGGATCAGTTCCTCGGCCCGGCTCCTCTGCGTAAATTCACCGAACTCCGCTTCGCCTACAACTGGCACTGGTTCTGGGATACCGGCAACGGCGACATCGGTAATCAGGGCGTCCACGAAATGGACATCGCGCGCTGGGGCACTGGCCTCTCCTGGCCCAAGAGCGTCGTCTCCACCGGCGGCAAGTTCGTCTACGACGACGATCAGGAAACCCCAAACACCCAGTCCACAACTTTCGAATACCCCGGCGGCCAGCAGATCGTGTTTGAAGTCCGTGGCCTCCCCACTGGGCCCGACTGGCCTCTCGCCAAGCGCGGTGCCAACACCATCGGCAACATCTTCTACGGCTCAGACGGCATCCTCGCCATCGACGCCAACGGCTATCAAATCTACAAAGGCGAAGAGCTCGTGCTCTCCGAAGACGGCAAGCCCCAATCCAAAACCTGGGACACCGCCCCCCACATGGAAAACTTCCTCAAAGCCGTCAAGAGCCGCAACTACAAAGATCTGAACGCAGAGATCGAAATCGGAGCCATCTCCGCCGGCCTCTGCCATCTCGCCAACATCAGCTACCGCACCGGCAAAAAGCTCGACTTCGACTCCACCAAAATGAAGTTCGTAGGCGCCCCCGATGCCGACAAGCTGCTCACCCGCGATTACCGTAAACCTTATGTCGTCTAACCCTGAAATCTTAACTACTACCGTCGGGTCTTATCCCGTTCCAGAATGGCTTGCTGCACTCCCCAGTGAACAGGCCCGCCTTGATGCCACCCGCGTTGTCTTCGACATCCAGAAACAGGCTGGCATCGACCTCCCCACCGATGGTGAGCTCTACCGCTTTGACGTCAATCATCCCGATACCAACGGCATGATTGAATACTTCATCCGTCCCATGGGCGGCATCCGTTCCGAAGTCGGCCGCAGCGATCACGAAGCCTTTGCCGCCAAGCAAACCATGGGCTTCCGCCGCAAGGCAGCAGGCGTTGTAGAAGGTCCCCTCGGCGAAGGCTCGCTTAACCTCCTCGGCGATTGCGAACTCGCTGCCAGCGTCGCCGGTGGCCCCTTCAAGTTCACCGTCACCAGCCCCTACATGCTGGCCCGCACCCTTCTCGATAACCACTATGGCAGCTTCGACAAGCTCACCATGGCCCTCGGCGAAGTCCTCGCAGGCCAAGTCCGCGATCTGCCCTGCGCCTGCGTCCAGGTCGACGAAGCCAACATCCCCGGCAACCCCGAAGATTGGCCACTCGCCGCCAAGTCGATGAACCTCGTCCTCGACGCCATCACCTCCACCCGCGCCGTCCACCTCTGCTTCGGCAACTACGGTGGCCAAACCATCCAGAAGGGCCACTGGCAGCAGCTCGTTGAGTTCCTGAACTCCCTTCACTGCGATCACCTCGTCCTCGAACTGGCCCACCGCCCCGTCGACGATCTCCAGTCCCTCAAAGACATCGCCGGTCACATCCGCATCGGCATCGGCGTAGTCGATATCAAGGTCAACCACATCGAAACTCCCGAAGAAATCGCCCGCAGCATTGAACGCGCTGAAAGCGTCCTCGGTGCCGGCCGCGTAGGCTGGGTACACCCTGATTGTGGCTTCTGGATGCTCAAGCGCAGCATCAGCGATCGCAAGATCGAAGCCCTCGTCAAAGGTCGCGACCTCTTCCTCGGCCGCAAATGATCCAGCTCACCAGCGGGCCGGCCATCAGCCACCCCTCATACTTTCTGCAGTCGAGCTTCTTCCCAGGGGACGAAGCTCTCTTCTACACCTCCTACGCCAGCGGCTCGGCGCAGATCTATGAGTGCCCCTATCCAACGGGCAACCCCGCAAGACAACTCACCCACGGCGAGATCGGGATCCACCCCTTCTCGCCAGCCCTTCACCCGAATGGCGAAGACCTCTGCTACGTCCGCGCCGGCGCAGTCCTAAAGCTCAATCGCAAAACGGGCATCGAAACCGAAATCACCCGCCGCGACGGAGCCTCCATCGGTGAATGCTCCATCAGCGCCGACGGCCTCTGGCTCACCGCCGCTGCCAAGATCGACGGCCAGAACGGCATCCTCTGCGGCTGCTGGGACGGCTCCGGCTGGCACTTCATCCCCTACCCGCGCACCATCATCCACCCCCAGTTCCACCCCCTCGAACCCGAGTGGATCGAATTCTCAGGAGACCCCGCCCCCCGCATGCACCGCATCCGCCGCGATGGCACGGGGCTCGAATGCCTCCACCACCACGACAACAACGAATTCGTCGTCCACGAGACCTTCCTGGGCCAAACTGGCGACATCGTCTTCACCGTCTGGCCCTTCTCTCTGCGCCGCCTCAACTGGCAAACCAAAGAGATCACCACCATCTGCGATTACAACTGCTGGCACATCGCCCCCAACTGCGCCGGCACCAAAGTCCTCTGCGATACCAACCACCCCGATCAAGGCATCCAGATCGTCGATGTCGCCACTGGCAACAGAACCCACGTCTGCTACTCCGGCGCCACCAACGGCGGCTCTCAGTGGCGCACCTCCCGCTATGCCCTCAAAGAGGACTTTGAGGCCGCCCGCAGCGCCGCCAAGTCCGGGGGCAACCTCAGTTGGATGGAAGCCGGCACAGACACCGTCTACGGCCCGCAATGGACACATCCCCACCCAAGCTGGAGCCGCGACGAGTCCAAAGTCGCCTTCGCCAGCGACCGTACAGGCATCACCCAGGTTTACGTCGCCGAAATCCCCAGATAAATATTTGGTTTCAATGTACAAAAACTATTGCGGGGGGCATCAATTCCTACGACACTCAAATTGAATCTTGATGTCCGGAGGAAAATAATAAGTTGAACCTGAAGCTGGCTGACCCGACCGTTGCCTGGGAACCGACTGAGCGTTGGAGCACTACCGACGCCACTGAATTGTACGATGTTGCAAGCTGGGGCAAGGGCTATTTCACCGTAGGTGAAAATGGCAACCTCCTCGTACATCCTGACAAAGATCCGCTGCGTCACATGGACCTTAAAAAACTGGTCGACCAGTTGGTCATGCGCGGCATCCAGGCTCCGATCCTGATCCGCTTCGGCCAGATCCTCAAGCATCGCCTCGGAGAAATCCACCAGGCCTTCCTCAACGCCATCGCCGAGCACAACTACAAAAACAAGTACGTCTGTGTCTTCCCGATCAAAGTCAACCAGCAGCGCCAGGTCGTAGAAGAAGTCTACGCCTACGGCCGCCCCTTCGGCTTCGGCCTCGAAGCCGGCTCCAAGCCCGAACTCCTCGCCGTCCTGGGCGTAGCCGACAACGAAACCCCCATCGTCTGCAACGGCTTCAAAGACGACGAATACATCGAGATGGTCATGCTCGCCCGCAAAATCGGCCGCAACATCACCCCGATCGTCGAAAAGTACACCGAGCTCGAACTCATCATCAAATACGCCCAGAAGACCGGCGTCACCCCCTCCATCGGCATCCGCATCAAGCTCGCCAGCCGTGGCTCCGGCCGCTGGAAGAGCTCCGGTGGCTACCGCTCCAAATTCGGCCTCACCGTCAGTGAAGCCCTCCGCGCTGTTGAACATCTCAAGAGCCTCGGCATGGGCGATTGCCTCAAGCTCCTCCACTTCCACCTCGGCAGCCAGATCACCAACATCCGTCAGATCAAGGCAGCCGTAACAGAAGCCGCCCGCTGCTACGCCGGCATGAAGAAAGCCGGAGCGGGCCTCGAAATCCTCGACGTCGGCGGCGGCCTCGGCATCGACTACGACGGCTCACAAACCGACTTTGAATCCAGCGTCAACTACACCCTGCAAGAGTACGCCGCCGACGTCGTCTATCACATCCAGAATGTCTGCGACGAAGCCGAAGTCGATCACCCCGTCATCATGACCGAAAGCGGCCGCGCCATCGCCGCCTATCACAGCCTCCTGGTCTTCAACGTCCTGGGCGTCAGCGGCTTCGGTACAGAAGAAGTCCCAGCAGCGCTCAGCGAAGACGCAGAGCAACCGCTCATCGATCTCTACGAGACCCTCAAAAGTTTAAGCCAGAAGAATGTGCTGGAAACCTTCCACGACGCCCAGCAATCCCTCGACAGCGCCCTCAACCTCTTCAGCCTCGGCTATATGTCGCTTGAGCAACGCGCCCAGTGCGAAAGCATCTACTGGGCCATCGGTCGCAAGATCCAGCGCCATGTAGCGAACATGGACGAGATCCCCGAAGAACTCGAGAATCTCGATTCGATGCTCTCTGACACCTACTTCTGCAACTTCTCGCTCTTCCAGTCGATGCCAGACTCCTGGGCCGTCAAGCAGCTCTTCCCGCTGATGCCGATCCATCGTCTGGATGAACGCCCCACCTCAAACGCGGTCCTGGGCGACATCTCCTGCGATTCCGACGGTAAGATCGACATGTTCATCGACCGTCGCGACGTCAAGAAATTCCTGCCCCTTCACTCCTTCGACGGCTCGAACTACTACCTCGGAGCCTTCCTGGTCGGCGCATACCAGGAAATCTTGGGCGACCTGCACAATCTCCTGGGAGACACCCACGCCGTCCACGTCTCACTAGACGATCAGAACGAAAACGTAATCGAAGCCGTCATCCGTGGCGACACCGTTAGAGAAGTTCTGGATTACGTCCAGTTCTCAAGCAAAGACCTGCAAGAGAAATTCCGTCGCGACGTAGAAACAGCGGTCCGCCAGGGCAAAGTAGGCTACGAAGAATCCGGCCAGCTCCTCCGTTACTACGAAGAAGGCATGCACGGCTACACCTACCTCGAAGACGTACACGAACGCTAAAAATCCGAACAACAATCGGCGCTGCATTCACTCTAAATCAGGCGGGCACCTCGTGGTGACCGCCTGATTGCTGTTAATGGCTAAACATCGTCTTAGCAACTCCAAAACCCGGTACTCCTTCTTCACCCGGTTCACCCGCCAAAAAATAATAAATGGAGATTCGAAATAAAATAACAAATCTGATATTCGTGCAATTGTAATGAAAAAGGAGTTGACTGTTTCGCTCGTTGGCCCTACGATCTAAACATGTTTCGTCTGTTCCAACTCTCGATCCTGTCCGCGCTCCTCTTCAGCTTTACCCCCCCCCTATTAGCTCAAAACCTCTGTGACGATGTAGAGGCAACAGAGTACGTCGTCTCTAATGTGAATATTGAAGTCGGTTCAGAATTTGAAGCAAATCCCATAAATTGCACTAAAATCCTCACAGCACGCAAAGGGTAAAAGTACGCATTGATACTTCTAAAAGAGTATTATTACGAAGACAGCACCCTTGCCGCCTACTGCAATGTCCCATCAGATCCCGCTGCCTGCATTTCAAGCGTAGATGTATCCCTGAGTGGCGGAACTTCTACCGCCTCAATCTCCTCCACCGCAACCGCAACAAGCAAACCTGCGGGCGACTGGACTGAGGAAGAAATTGCTCCCGGCGTGAGCCTCTGGACTCGTTACGAATTCAAGCTCCTCGATGTTTCCGCCTGCGCCCTCACAAGCGACTGCGAACTCACTCTGCAATATCAAACGGTGCGATCCACAGTCAGAAACTTCCAGGGATTTGAACTGCACGTTGATGCCGGCTGGGTCTTTTCATTAGAAAACACACAGTGGAACTATCTACCAGAAGATTCAACAGACACGACAAATACGGGTTCATTGCCGAGCAGTCCTTCCCCCGTAAGTACCAAGCCCAAGGGGCCAGGCCGCAAACTATACAGCACCTGCGCCGATTGCCCAGGCGATGGTAAGAAAGCCTCCTACTTTGCCTATATCTCCGCCGGCTACGGCACTGTAGATCCCTCGGTCCTGGCAGCGCCGATCACCTTTGAGTTGTCTCTTCCAAATGGGGTCACAGGCTATCGGCCAGGCTCCTCAAGCAACTTCGGAGCGCAGACCGCATCTGACCCCGACTACAAATTCCTGACCGGCGGAAATGAAGGTTTCAACGCTCCCACGTCGAACGGCCAATCCATCACAACTTCGGGCGCTGTCAACGGAGCAACGGTCACAGTAACGTCCTTTGACTACGGCGGCGTCGCCTTGCTAAGGGCAAAAGCCCAGATCGGAGGCACTTGGATCTACGCCACTGCCGGTGCACTATACGACGAACTTGGTGCCGAACTGCCTTCTCCTTCTTGCGCAGTAGCCGGCAACGACACCCGAGGCTTTGTCCAAATCCCAATCGACACCGACTGCAACTGGATCGCCGACTCCTGGGAATTCGAACCAGCAATGCAAGCGCTTCAATTTCCACACTTCCCGAGGTACTGGGACCAGGAGAAGACTTCAACCGCAAATGCAGCAGTGGTCAAAGGTGACGGCTACGGGGCCTATGACGAATATCGCGGGTTCCATGTTCTCGAAGAGCAGCAGGGCCAAGCCAACATTACAACCACCAACCCGATTCACAAAAGAACAGACCCAGTGAAGCTTACGAGCTTTTACCACGATAAGACTTCAGGAAAACTCATTAGACCTGGCATAAAGGCATTCTTGATCGAAAAACTTAAATCTGAAATTGAGTTTTTCGAGATCAACGCCGCACAATACGAAGAATCCGATGAAAAGTCTTCGTTGCCCTTTAATGGAAATTCGGAGGCTCCGGATAATCTGCGGAATTTCGCCCTCGTGCTTGGCTCGTCAAATGATCCTAACATTTGCTCAGATCAAAGCTTTGGTTCCGCATTCGGCAGAGGGAAGCGCAGCGAAAATATTGTGATCTGCGTAGAAAAAATCAATGCGCAAACGAATAACTCTACATTAAGGTCGACAGCACTTGCAGTATTATCTGCTCACGAAGTTGGGCATCGATTCAATCTTTTGCACTACTATAAATCGGCAACTTACAACACAAACAAAGTCGCCTTAGCAGATGCGATATCTGTGTTGGATGTTGAGCCCCCGAAGTACGCTGAGGCAATTGGTCTCGACCCTGACATTACGATCTTCTCCAAATTGAGGTTCAGAAAAGTGGTAAAGCAAGATATCGTTTCTATTCTCCCGATTGACAACATTGATTACTTTTTATATGACGAGGAGGAAATGAATCACGCGTTGAGCGGACTCAATGGCGGCGAGCCAAAGATTCTTTTGGACGAAGCTCTAGCGTACACCTCATTTCAGAACTTGACTCCAGAACAATCTCTATCCCTCGTCGCCCGAATCGACCTCGGTGCCTATCCTTCAAGCAGCACAAGGTATAAACAGCCAGCAAAAATAGAAGTGTATGACAGGAGTCGTGTTATGAGCCATTGGTTCCTGTTCGATATTGCGTTTAGTAATCTTGCAGCCTATCATTTTTCTACTCCAAGTTCTGCCAATCCAGAATTCGTGGATGATATTGGCTTGCTCCAGTTGAATAAATAAAGGATGCACGAAAATGAATAATAAACTACTCCAATACTATATTGCACTACCATTTGTATACTATGCCCTAAGCCCGACGCCGCTCAATGCTCAACAGACTATAGATTCTGACTGCAAGAAATTCCAAGACCTCTTACGCACCCGCGATATCAAGATATCGACTCGTCCTCCCTACAATCCGCTTCTTCCAAAAGAATTGCTTCAACCTGTAATTGAAGTTGAGAATCTCTCAAGCAAATACATTGATGTTCCCGAACTTGACAAGACTTCTGGGGTCTATATGAATTTGATCGAACCAGGAATGGGGGGCTCAACAACCTCTGCTAGAAAAAGTATTGAAATACCCTTTTGCTCATTTCCAACTATACCCGTGGAACCCGGCGGAAAACGCTCATTTCGTCTTGCCAGGGGTACGTCTGATTTTTTCGAACGCGATAGAGCCCCAATGGCTGAAACGTTTTGGAAAGTCCGCCCCAGCGCTGGGAAGGGCAGCTATCGAATTTCCCTCGGAAGCCTGCAGCTTGTGGGCACTTATGAGGTGTCCAGCGCCACTGTTGAAGACTATGGATGTGTCAAAAAGGAATACAATGATGTTGCACCTTT
>JBIPMY010000501.1:0-4183 GCA_044376335.1 Bryobacter sp. | reverse complement strand
AGCAACCGAAACATATCCTATGCATAGGAATCCAATGTATTAGATGAATTTCAAAGGAACGCTTCCCACACTCATCCTCGAGGCCCTGGTTCGTGAATCGAGCCACGGCTACCGCATTGCCCAACAGATCAAAGAGCGCTCGGCTGGAGTGTTGGATTTCAAGGAAGGTACGCTTTACCCGGCGCTTCACAAACTGCAAAGCGAAGGCATGGTGGACTCCTACGAAAGCGTTGAAAATGGCCGTTCCCGCCGCTACTACCGCATCACTGACACTGGCCGCGAAACTCTCGCCAAAGACCGCGCCCAGTGGCACAAACTCTCACACGCCGTCACAACCATCCTGGGAGAAGCATAATATGTTGACATTGGAAACATGGCTTGAGCAAGCCACTCGCAGCCTGTCTAAAGAATCCGCGAATCAAGTGCGCAGCGAGATTGAGGATCACTACAAAGCGGCCTGTGAGGAGACTTCTCCCGGTGAAGCCCTACGGGCCCTGGGCGACCCTAGCGCTGCCAACCGTCAGTACCGTCAGACGCTGCTTACCGCCTCTGAAGCCAACTTTCTCCATACATCCAAATGCGAAGCTCAAGCCCTCTGCACCCGCCCTCTGCTCAAGTGGCTGTCTCGCTCGGCGCCTATCTTGGCGCTAGTGGCTGCCACTGTCTTCTTTTGGAGCGGCCAAACGGCGACCGCGATTGCGCTCCTTGGTGGAGGCCTCACGATGAGCGTTTTCCTCCTTGCTCCACTGCTGCCCATCTACACCCGTAAACGCAGCCGCATTGCGCGCATCGTCAAGTGGACTCTCTTTACGGCTACTTTTGCACTTGCTTTTGGTCCAGACCCACTAAAGAACGCCTGGCTGATCGGAGCCTGTCTCTGGCCTCTGGCCTGGATGGAATGGAAGCGCGCCAACATCCGCCGCAAAACTTACAGCGCGCAATGGCCAAAGCATCTTTACCTCTAAACTTGAGGTCATGAGCCGCATTGCCGCTATGGCGTTCTTCGTCCCCTGGATGGCCGCACAATCCACGGGACCCTGGCCATCCTTTCCAAGTCCTGTTCTGCTTGAAGAAAAATCTGAAACTTCAGCAGGCGTTTTCGTTGGCGATCTCAACGGCGATGGGCTTGCCGACCTAGTCCTGGCAAAGGGCCGCCACTGGCCGCTCCACAATCGAGTTCTCATCAATGACGGTAAGGGCTCCTATACTGCTACCAATCTTGCGGCCAATCCAGACCGGACTTATTCCACCGCGCTGGCCGACATCGACCTTGATGGTGATCTTGATGTGGTTGTCAGCAACGACGCGCCAGACCGCAAAATCATCTACAAAAACGATGGAAAGGGACGATTTACAGAATTCGCGACATTTGGCGAGGCCACCTGGACCACGCGCTACATCACCCTGGCTGACCTCAATGCCGATCGTTATCCCGATATCGTCGTAGCCAATCGGGGCGGCAACAAAGCTGTGCCAAGCTTTGTCTGCTTCAACGATCAAACGGCTCGCTTCGGCAAGTGCCAGCCACTCCCCACACAATCTGCCACCTCAATCACGGCCGCTGATTTTGATGGTGATGGTGCGCTGGATCTCTTCGTCCCGCACCGGGATAGCGGGCAAAGTCTGCTTCTTTGGAATGACGGCAAAGGCTCCTTCCCCGTATCAACACCCATCGGCGCACCTGATGCAACAGCCCGGATTGGGGCCGCAGCGGACCTTGACGGCGACGGCCGCCTAGACCTCGCCTTTATTGACGAACGCAAGAAAGCAACCTATATCGCCCTCAACCGGGGCAAGCGACTCTTCGGCGACCCGCTGGCGATGCCCGGTGCCGAGAGAACACCATATTCGCTGGCCATCACAGATCTCAATCGTGATGGTTCACTCGATCTGGTTGTAGGCTATGTCAACTCCAAAGGCTCCATCTACTTCAACAAAGGCAAGGCCAACGGTTTTGAAGAAATCGGTTGGAACGACGGCCAGGGTGATGTTTACGGCATGGCCTTCAGTGATGTCAACGGCGACGGCTGGCCAGACATTATTGCGGCTCGTTCTGGAGCACCCAACGCAATTTGGCTCGCACGACAGCCTTCCCATTTGAAAAAATGACAACAATGAATGCCATCTTCAAAAAGTTGAATTTCAAAAGCCAAGCGGCGATCTACGTCCTGAATGCCCCAGCCTCCTTTGCGCCAGCGATGGAGGAGATGAAGGACCTCACCTCGATCCACACAGATCTTGGCAAGGCAAAGGACATAGCTTTCGCTATGGCATTTGCAACGAAGCAAAAAGAGGTGGATGCTTTCGCGGATCGAATCGCAAAACAAACAATCGCTGACGCTGTAATCTGGATGGTCTATCCCAAAGGCACCTCTAAGAAATACAAATGCGAATTTAACCGTGACAATGGCTGGCAGCGCCTTGGCGAGCACGGGTTTGAGCCTGTGCGGATGGTGGCAATCGATGAAGACTGGAGTGCGCTGCGCTTCCGGCGCGCCGAAAACATCAAGGCGATGACCCGCAGCTCAGCCATTTCAAAGACCGGGAAGGAGAGGATCATGAAGGCGGCGAAGCGGTCCAGTTGACCCGGCATATAGCCTCACGATCCCGTCAGGATTCGATAAACCTAAGCTAAGGCAAGAGATGCTTCTTCGTTACTTTTTGACGCTGCTATCAATAGCTTCGTTGGCCTACGGAACAAACTGCGTCGGCCCAGGCTCATTCTGCGGTGCGCTCAGGCCTGGGATGGTAGCTTTCGTTGGAACCCCCTTAAAGGTTAGTTTTGACCAGCGCCGAACTGCTATCGTCACCTTCCACATCGTGGAAAAGTTGGTTGGTCTGCGCGACGCCAAAACGGCAACAATTGTGTTTGGGGATGGATATCGTGAATCGAGTGAAGCCCGGCTTTTCATCGTTACTCCCTCAGAAAAAGGATTGTATTTACACAACGACTGCGGCGCAGGCTTCGATCTGCCACTGAATATCCCGGAAGCAAAGCTTTTTCGCGCAAATGTCTCAAAGCGCGCACCGGCCGAGCTAAGCGTAAATGTTCGGTCTTACCCAGGCTACATGGATATTCCGAATCTTCGCATCCAGCTTCGAGGGAACGGTCGATTCTACGAAGCAGTCTCAGGCACCAGCTCCACTGTAAACTTCGGAACGATCCCCTCTGGCGACTATGAAATGACCCTGAGCCGCAAACACTTTTCCCCGGTCAGCCCATCAAGCCCCCTCACGATTCTGCCAGGTTCGTGCGCCATGGCAAGAGCTTATCTCCAGCCTTCATCCAAGGTTTCGGGCCAGTTGATTGACTCAAGCGGTAGCCCAATTGCCCACGCACGGCTGCTGTTGCGCGGCGCGCCAAAAGATCTTGCTTTATTCAATCTGTACGACGCGGCGCTAAGCCTCGTTCAGAGGTTGTTCAAGCGCCCTGAGGAAAAGAATGTCCTGCTCGACACCAAGACTACAAGCTCTGGCAGCTTTCAATTCTCCGGTGTTGATCCCGGCTGGTATCGCCTGGCAATGGCGGATGAAGAGACTGGACTGGGCAGATATGGCCCCCATACGGAAACCTACTATCCGGGTGTCCCCAATTGGCAGAGCGCATCGGTGATCTTTGTCGAAGAGGGGCAATCGGTGGATGGTCTCAAATTTCAACTTCCACGTTAGGGCTAACGTGAAGCCGCATCAACACCAAATAGATAGTGTTTACTGGTAGAACCCAGATGAATTCCAACCCCAAACCATTCCGTGTGGCCTTACGCAGGCTCTCCGATACGCTCCACCGCTGGCTTGGCTTCTCTGTGGGTGCAATCCTTGTGATGGGCGGCCTTACGGGTATCCTGCTTGCCTTCTATGTTGAGATCGAGCACAAGTTCTATCCGCATATGCAGACGGCCAATCCGCATGCTCTCCCCGTTAGTTATGAGGCGGTCTTTCAGCGCCTCGGGCGATTACCAGTGGATCCGCCGGGCCGGCATTGGCGTATGGAAATCCCGCCCGACGGCGGCGTGATCACTTCTCGCTACGACGCGCCAGGGCAAGCGGTTCGCATGGTGTCTTTGGATCCCCTTAGCCTTGAGGTGCTGCGTGATGCCCGCTGGGGCAGCACTTTCTTTACCTGGATCTATGACCTTCATATGAATCTCGAATTTGGGCCGCCTGGCAAGTTTGTGATGGGCAT
>JBIPMY010000143.1:0-13510 GCA_044376335.1 Bryobacter sp. | reverse complement strand
TGTGAAGGGTACGGTCTTGCTCGTTTTGCGTAAACGGCACGGCACGCACAAGACGAATCGAGACGATCTCGCCTGGGAAATCCAGGAGGAGGTTGAAGGTCAAGTTCGTGCTTTGACTGGCCTCAATCAGGAAGCCAAAGGTTTGTATCGCGACGAGAACGTTTTTGAGGATGCCGACATCCAGATGGCTGGTTACGCCGCTGCTCTTAGAGTCCTCACGCGTTACGCCGTTATCGACGGGCGTGATATGACAGCTGAAGCCATTCGCCCACGGGTAAAGGGAGAGGTCACATTTGTGGATGGGTTGATTGCGTTTGCTGTTGACACGGCGAACCAATGCTTAGTCCCACACGGACTTTCCAAGTCTCACTGGGACAAACTCTCCGGCGCTGAACGCTTTTATTTGAAGATGCTCGACATGGAAGCCCAGGGAGCCAAGACACTCGACAACTATCAGAACTTTGCGAAGGCATTTAAGGTTCGTGACTTCCGCCCCATGCTTGCTAGTTTAAAGGCAAATGATGCACGACTAAAGAGCGCACTCGAATTCGGACGAGGAGAGATGAGTGAAGGATCCGAGTTCTATCAGTCGGTGCTCCGGGCTGTCCTCTATGCCGTTATGGAACTTGCAAACAACGTGGACAGCGATGACGTGCTGGCTCACCTCGTGCTTAATATCCCACACTACTATGGCGACATGACGCAACGTGAAATGGCCGTTGAGCTTGCGGGTTACCTTGCCAAGCGACTAGAGCTTCTGCACCCAGAAGAGGCAAGCAATGCACGCGTGCTTTTCGAGCTGGTGAAGAACCAAAGACTTGGATGAGGTGTTACGACGGATGAACTATATCGAGCGATTCTCCTCCCGGCGAAAGCGCCTTGACCACGCATTTCTTAGCGCACGGCTCAAGGATGCCAAGAGCTACAAACGCATCGCCGGATATTTTCGAAGTTCTATTTTTGAGCTTGTCGGCGAGGAGATAGCGTCGATTCCAATTGTCCAAATTGTATGCAACAGCGAACTGGACGCGGCAGATGTCGCTATCTCCAAGCACGCAAGAGAGACGGCGCTCAAAGAGCGCTGGAACGAAGCTCCCTCGGAAGTTGAGGCCCTTTTACATCGCGACCGTTATCGCCGATTGTACGAACTCTTGAGTAGCGGGCGGGTTGAGATCCGCGTTGTTCCAAAAGATCGAGTCTTCATTCACGGGAAGGCTGGCGTAATTGAAGCCGCGGATGGGTCGAAGACATGCTTCCTTGGTTCAATCAACGAAACGAAGAGTGCCTTTGCTCGAAACTACGAAATCCTCTGGGAGGATTCTTCTCAAGAGGGTGTGGAGTGGGTGCAGGAGGAGTTTGACGCACTTTGGAAAGACGCGTATCCGCTTCCGGACGCCATCATCCAAGAAATCAAGCGCGTCGCGGATAGAGTGGAGATCCGTTTTGAAGAGACGAAACCGGCAGAGCTGCCCGCCGCCGCGTTAGCCGAGAGCCCAATCTACCGAGGAGGAGAAGAACTCCAGCCGTGGCAACGCTCATTCGTCACCATGTTCTTGCAGCACCGGGAGACTTACGGGAAAGTACGTCTGCTGCTGGCCGATGAAGTCGGCGTAGGTAAAACCCTTTCACTTGCCGCGAGCGCGATGATTTCGTCACTTCTGGACGATGGCCCAATCCTTATACTGTGTCCATCAACTCTTACCCTTCAATGGCAAGTTGAGCTGGCAGACAAACTTGGAATTCCAAGCGCAGTCTGGTCGTCGGCAAAGAAGTTATGGCTTGATCCCAAAGGACACACGATCAAGACACGTGGACCAGAAGACATTGCACGCTGCCCGTTTCGAATTGCCATTGCTTCCACCGGCCTCATCTTTCACGATTCCGACGAGAGCAAGTATCTGCTTGAACGCAAGTACGGCACGGTAATTCTTGATGAGGCGCACAAAGCACGTCGGCGAGGGGGACTGGGGGCGAAAGGAGAAGAGGCCAACAACCTACTCAAGTTCATGATGCGGATTGGGCCTCGAACGAAGAACCTTCTTCTCGGTACGGCCACACCTATCCAGACAGAGGTTCGCGAATTATGGGACCTATTGCTGATTCTTAACGCCGGTGCTGATTTCGTTCTCGGTCGGGAGTTGTTTGGACGCTGGCCGGATTGCGCCAGAGCGCTACCAATCGTTAAGGGAGAGGAGATGCCCCAAGATGACAAAGACGCATGGGAATGGCTTCGCAATCCCTTGCCGCCCGGTAGCGAAGACGCGCTATTCGCGACACTACGATTGCAGCTTGGCTTGGCTGACGAGACCTTCTTCACCGACCGTGGATTCGGTTCGCTTGGCTTTCTGGAGCAACAGGCTGTAGGGCAAGCCCTTGAGCCTGGGTTCCTAAAGGAACACAATCCAATTGTTCGCCACACCGTTCTGCGACGTCGCCAAACGTTGGAAGAAGCTGGCCTGTTGGAGCGTATCGGTGTTGACATTCATCCCGATCCAAACGCCTCAGTTGGGGCGTACACGGGGGTCGAGTTCAACGGCCTGGGATTGCTTACAAACCTACCCTTTGATCTCGCGTACCGTGCCGCAGAAGCCTACACATCAGCCTTGAAGAAGCGCACTAAAGCAGCCGGGTTCATGAAGACCATGCTGCTCCAACGGATCTGTTCAAGTTTCGCCTCTGGACGAAGTACAGCGGAGAAGATGCTAAAGCGGGAAACGTTCGAAGACGAAGAGCAAACAAGGGAAATGGAAGAGGCTCTAAAGGCGATCACTCCAGAAGAAGCTGGGCACCTTCGGACCATCGTCGAGGAGCTCTCACGGCCCGAAGCACGAGACCCAAAGGTTGCTGCGGTTCGCCGTTTTCTAACGGAACACCGAACCGAAGGTAGGACATGGTTGGAGCATGGATGTATTGTCTTTAGCCAGTACTACGATACCGCCTTCTCTTTGGCCGCAGAGCTGGCAAAGTCGATTCCGGGTGAGCCAGTGGGGGTCTATGCTGGAGCCGGAAAGAGTGGTCTGTTTCGAGGTGAAGACTTTGCTTCCGTCGAACGTGAGGACATCAAAAAGGCTGTGAAGACGAGAGAAATCCGGCTGCTTGTCGCCACGGACGCAGCGTGCGAGGGCCTAAACTTGCAGACGCTCGGAACATTGATCAACGTGGACCTCCCCTGGAATCCAGCGAGACTCGAACAACGCCTCGGACGCATCAAACGATTTGGCCAGGCACGACGTTCCGTGGACATGCTCAATCTCGTCTATCACGACACTCAGGACGAGAACGTTTATCAGGTCCTTTCGCGTCGGATGCAGGATCGGTACGATATTTTCGGTGGTCTTCCCGACACCATTGAGGACGAATGGATCGAAACCGTCGAAAAGTTGGAAGGAATGATGGATGAGTACATTCACTTACGCCAGCGCGCGCGCGATGTCTTCGAGATGAGGTATCAGGAGACAATCGATCCGGATAAAGATCGATGGGAACTCTGTTCACGCGTGCTGTCACGACGGGATGTTGTGGACCGGTTGTCGGTACCTTGGTAAGATTCGGATCACTTTGGAGATGATGCGCATGAAGTCTAACAAAAAACCGTGGCCACTTCTATCCACCCACGGCATCCGTGATCGGATCAATACCAATCCGGATTTTCAGCGGCCGGCCGTTTGGGGCCGAGCGCAGAAACAATTGTTGGTTGATACGATCCTGCGTGACTACGATATTCCTAAGCTTTACTGGCGCAAGATATCTTCCAAACCAGACAAGTATGATGTCGTCGATGGTCAGCAGAGGCTAAGGGCAATCTGGGGGTTCTTCGACGGAGAGTTTCCGCTGCCAAAAGACTCAGAGCCCATAGACGGTGAGGTGGTCGCGAATCTTCGATACCAGGAGTTACCCGACGAACTTAGAATGCGGTTCGACGTGTATGCGCTAGACGTTGTCGTACTCGAAGAGAGCGACGAAGACGAAGTCCGCGAGATGTTCCTTCGGCTTCAAAATGGCACCTCCTTAAAGGCTCAAGAAAAACGTAATGCGTACCCTGGGCAGATGCGGGCGTTTGTCCACCAACTTGCCAGCCATCCGTTTTTTAAGTCTGTTGGATTCGCGAACTCCCGCTTCACGCATGATCTTGTGGCAGCGCAACTACTTTGTCTAGAGCTAGCTGGAGGCCCTGCGAATATCAAGAATGCAGACCTTAATCGAATGTACAGCGATCACGCACAATTTGATTCAAAATCCCCAGAAGCAAAGGCGGTGCAACGGGTTCTCAACATCCTCGCGGAGACATTTCCAGAGAAGACCCCGGAACTAGAACGATTCAATGTCGTGTCGCTCTACTGTGTCGTATCGGAGATGCAGAAACAATATGCGTTCGATCAGGTTAAGACGCTTTTGCGAGATTGGTTTCTCGCATTTGAGACTACACGTCGGGCACAGCAAGAAACCCCAGATGATGAGATCGACCCTGAGTGGGCAAGCTACAGAGAGAAGATTAGTCACAGCACCGATAGCGCGGATTCAGTCCGCTGGCGTATGGACTTTATGCTCCGCCACCTCTTGGAACTCCACCCAACGATTCAACGGAAGGACAATCAGCGTTCGTTTACGCACATGCAGCGTCTCGCAGTCTTTCGACGTGACAAAGGGCACTGTCAGCTCAGACTGAAATGCGATGGTGTGAAGCTGACCTGGGACGAATGGCACTGTGACCATACGACACCCTGGACAGCGGGGGGGATCACCACCGTTGAGAACGGACGCGTGGCTTGCTCAGCATGCAATCTGTCGAAGGGTGCCACGTCTCTAACCGCTTAGGTGACGTTGATGAACTCTTACGTCTCCTGATTAGATCTTCTGGTCAATTGATGATCCTTTCCACTTCGCCAAGAGACACCTCATCGTCTCGTCAGTTACGCTTTGAAGGTCAGGGGCCAATACCTATCTTCGAGAATTGCAGGCTGCTCTTCCGGTCTCTTGAATCGCTCCTCTCGACTTGAAATCCCCAGTTGGCTGTGAATGAGGGTGACATAATCAAAATTCTCTGAAAGGTCGGAATCAACGGCTTGCATCAACTTCGCCACTTCGAGGACCGCTCCGCTCTTTGAGAAATCGATTGGGACATCTGGTCTTCGCTAGAGCCGAGCGCTCATATTGCGGTGAACGCCGAGAGTCAAAAGGCTGGGTCTTGGCGGAATCCACACCAGGTCGCTGCATCGCCGACAGACCAATCTACCGATAACCCTTCTTATCGGCAAGTTGATAACACCTCTAACCTGCTGATTACAGATGCCATGTCTCGGCACGAAACCTGACGCTGATCGCTTCGCCACTCAATCCGAATGCTTCCTGCTGTGAAGAATCCCCGAAACTCTGTCGGCACAGGATCTCGCCCTTCTCTATCGATGGTGCCCACTTCCGTTTCGCCCGGCAGAATCATTGCAGCATCCCGGCGACGAGTAAGGCCAACTTCCGGATACGCCAACATTCGGGCGGAACCAGATTGATCGCTTCCCACAATGCCGTTTCCGATCAGTGTTTTCTGTAGAAAGTGACGCTACGGTATGCCCGACGCAGTGGACGCCGTCTTTGACCTCATACACGGCAGTCCCCGAAGCATCTGCTGTGACGAATGCTACCGACAGTACTGGAACGACAAGAAGGGAGAACAGGAGACGCAGTCGCACAACCGAAACCTGCAATTCGCCTTCTTCTTCGCCGATAGAACCCCCAAGTTAAAAGATCTCTGCGGCATTATCTCTCAACGGCCTAGCGAATCGCTAAATTAGAGGCGACAGTAGCGCGGGTTCGTGCCCATGTTTCGGTAGTTGCCGCCATGACCACAGACAATGTGACAGGTGCCGCACATCTCGCGACCCTTCGATCCGTTCCCAGGACCGGCGTAATGATGCGCCTCGGTACGACGGAACCGACCCTTGCAGCAGCTACACGTCCCGGTCTTCTTGAGCCGCAACCGCACGCGCTTCGCAGGATTTTGCGAACACGTCCGCGTATCATGCCCGGAACGACCACACGTCCCACAGCGACGACGAGGCGAGTCGAACGCACCGGCAGCATACGCGACGGCCAACCCAGTGCCAGCCATCAAGAAGAGCGCGCCCCAATCGATCCCCGGCTGCACCGGAACGGGCGGCGTCCAATACTGGGGCGTGCGACTATGAGCGTGCCGACGCGGACTATAAGGCATGCTCCGAGTGGCAGGACATCTTCGGCTCCCAGTTCCACATCGATTGGGTGCGCCAGTTCCTGACCGCAGGCGTCGGCGCGTAGCTACATGGGAACAGCACCTGCCCCGAACAACACGATGTCGCCGTATGCGCTGGCGAGAGCGCTCGACGATTGCGCGAAGCGATGGTGGGGTACGAGTCTCTTGGTGAAGGTAGGCGGGTTCACGGTGGGTGCCTGCATCGACCTTTTGCCTGCGGTGTTGGTGGCGTCGGTCGTCGCTGTCTGCACCGTCGTCGCCGAGCTCTGCATGGTTCGTTCGGACGCGATGAAGAGCCGGGGGCAGCAGTTTCGTCGAAAGCTGGATCTGCAGGACGGGCTGGGCTGGCAGATACCGAAAACCGACTTGTCTGATTTTTTGGTGCGTTGTTCGTGGTGGGTCAAGAAGCGAGCGCGAGCGCATCCCGCGAATGAACCATATTTCGCGAGCACCGACCCGCCGGGACCGATCCGCGCATTGAGCAATGTATGCGAGTCAGGATGGTGGACCAAACATCTCTCCGAATGGATGGCTGCTTTCTGCTGGGCATTGGTGGTTATAGGCGTCATTGGGTCTGTCGTTCTCTTGATCGCGGCGCTTCAAGCGACGAAAGAGCACTCGTTGCAAATGAGCGTCGCGCGTATCGTCACGGCATTCTTGATGCTCTTTCTCAGCCTGGGGCTGATCAAGCTAGCGCTCGGGTATGGCAGTCTGAGCAAGAACAGCGGAACTAGTGAGCAGGCGGCGGATCGTGCGCTGCAGGCGTCGACAACGCTCGAAGAACTCACAGCATTTAAGGTGATGTACGACTACCATCTGAACCGAGCCGCTGGCCCACTCATTCCGACGTGGATGTGGAAGTTGCGCGAGGCCGAACTGAATCGGACGTGGAAGGAACACCGCTGCAAATCCTGAGCGGGGGGGGAGAATGGATGACTCCAGAATTATTCGAGCGACTGCTCTTCGAGGAAGAAGGCACGACCATCGACTTTAAGAGCGAACAGTATGGCTTTGTGAACGCCGATGGGATCTGACAAAGCAGCCCTGCATCCAAACCGAGTGCCTCCTTTATTGCACTCAGTTTCGAGCTACGTTTAGAGGGTGCCAGAGCGAGTAGCAATAGCAGTTTATTCAGCGCAGATCCAAGAGTGCGCAGGATTCTTGAAACGTGCACGTTCTATTGCAAGAGTCGAATCCCTCACATCTGATAGCAAGCACGATCTCATCTACCTGCAATTGTTGCGTGCTGCTGAGAGCCTTGGATACGGCCTGATCGCATGCAATGCACTGGACGGAAAATCCATTCCGAAAGATGCTTCTCCGCGTAATCGCTTATTGAAAATCTTCAATCGAATGGCCGCAGTGAATCCAGACTTCTTTCCAATCGCCTGCGAAACAAATTTGCCAGGTATTGAGTGGCTTAGTAAAGATAGTGCTCCGACTCGCGGAGCGCTCACGCGCCAGGGCCTCTTGGATCTCGCAACCAAAGCAGAGTGGCACCTCTTCAAACAAGGCCCGGCTGGCGTTAAACCCATTAGATTCTCGAAGCTCACACCAGATGAGTGGCTCACAAGGTTTGAGCGGCTTTTGGAAGCCCACATTCTTACCATGCCGCTAGGGACTCGATATCTGATCGCGACAAATCCGAATTGTGCAGTGCGCACACAATTACTTGCATTGTCCGATGACTTCGACAAGCTTTCTTGAGAACATTGCGGGATCGCAGCCACTACCAAAATGAATCCCGGCGCGAAGTGGGATGCAGCATGATTCAACCTCGGAGCGCCCCGAGGCAACTCTTAAGTTCGGTTATGCTCTCTGTGTCAACACTTGCCGCGATCCTTTTAGTGGTGCTTGCATTTTTCATTGGCCTAGCCTATCGGCGAAGGCATCCCTCTTACAATGACAATGCATCTGATCGGGCATGGCGCAGAGAGCGTAA
Source organism: Bryobacter sp. (assembly GCA_044376335.1). Classification (GTDB taxonomy): domain Bacteria; phylum Acidobacteriota; class Terriglobia; order Bryobacterales; family Bryobacteraceae; genus Bryobacter. The sequence continues at coordinate 5,345 of JBIPMY010000143.1, read as the reverse complement.
CCGCTACCCAGGTTTTCATTCTGGTGACGGCTGAATACATTGGCTCCTGCATTCGGCCCCAGCGAAAGTTGGGGCCTTTTTTATAGCGTTAGCGCGCGTTACTTCTTCTCCAACTCAGCTACCAATGTGCGCTTGTCCCCTTCGTTAACCTTCAACTTTCACTTCCAAGGCAAAACAATGCGTTCGCGCGCACGTGATTGTGCAATTTGCGGCCTTGGGTCAGTTTAAAATCTAGGTTTTGATTTCCTCTAGCCACCAGCTCTTTACTTTTTCCAAATCGAAGCGGTTCACCGGGTTTCCCTCGGAGTCAATGAAGCTTACATGGCTACTGTCGAGTTCCGCTATCTCTGCTTCGATTTTTTTTATTCTTTTGCTGTCGTACTTGAATTGAACGCAATAGACTTTCATGGCACAAATCCTGGCATGCGGGAGCACTTAAGTAGGAAGGCCTGACCTGGGACGAGTTGGGTCAGGCCGAACTGACACGCTAACCAATTTACCGCACCAATAAGCGCGCGTACCGTTCGTTTGAGGCTCTCTAAAGGTAAGCCCTTCGCCTGTAGAGAGCTCTACGAAGAACAAATTCTACGAGTTTACGAATCACGAAGCTTTTGGCAATTCGTTGAATTCGTTCAATTCGTTATACGTAAGTTTCAAGCGATAGCGGGTTGGATCGTTCGGATCAGCTTCAATCCGCCCTTGCCTCATGAGCTGCTCAATCCAGCCAACTTTCCTCTTTGTCCCGTTGGAGGAAGTGACGTCCGCGAGGCGCGCCAGTATGATCTCTGCGAACGGCATTTCGCGGGAGCGCCCCGGACAATCGAGCGGATTGATTCGAAATACTGTTCCGGCACTGCCTGAGCGCTGATTTCGTGGCCTAGATGATCGTCCCGAGTTTTGCTCTTGCGGCACAACTGTTGGCGAGTAACGCGCAACTAAGAAGAAGCTTCAGTGTCCGCGAATTCCCGCTCCGGGAAGTTGTCTGCCGCCCCGCCCGAATGATCAGCTATACGGAATTTATCCACTTCCAACTGAACCGGAACACCCACGGGTTTTCCTCTCTCATGGAGGGGAAGGCTTCTCCTTGGCTACGGTCGCTTCGCGTCGTTCTTTTCTCTTGGGCGTCCATCATGCGCCTAACGGCAACACGCACAGTGAACTAACACTTCACCCGGACACACCGGTCGCCGTCAGCATGTCAGCCTAACGTCGGCCCGCCGGATTCTCGAGGCCCACACTGACCTCAGTCAGCCGATTTCGAGCAAGGAGCCATTTGTTTTGAGGAGACTTCCCGGCACTAAGCTACCGCTTCAATCCTAAAAACTGGGCAGACTACTCAAGCACAAGGATGTGAAGTTGCCGTTTTTGCGGAAGAACACCCTGCGACTCTGCAACCCCTGTCTGTTCCATTTTGCTGTGCGCTTTACGCATAACGTTGACGCGATCATGGGCCGGTCGCCGTGCCCAGTCAACGGTTGGCCCGCTCCATTCGCCGCACCTCCCTTTGGTCGGCTTCCGGCTCCCGTGTGACCGTTCCCCTTCGGTGACAGGACACTTCCTCCGCCCGGCCTTTCAATGCCCGCGTCATGCGAAACCGCGACGCAAAAGAAAGGAACAAGACAATGCAGAATACAGAACGGCAGGATATTTACACTCGCATTACCGGGCAGATCATCACTTCCCTTGAGAAAGGCGTCCGCCCCTGGATGAAACCTTGGAGCGGAGAAAACGCCGCCGGGAGGATCACCCTCCCACTACGCCACAACGGCACCCCCTATTCCGGCATCAACATCCTGATGCTGTGGGCCGCTTCGCTTGAACACGGCTTCAATTCGCCGAGTTGGATGACATTCAAGCAAGCCCAGGAGCTGAGCGCCCATGTGCGAAAGGGAGAGAAGGGTTCACTGGTCGTTTATGCAAACACCTTCAAGCGCACCGAAGAGGACGCCGAGGGCCAAGAGATCGAACGCGAAATCCCCTTCCTGAAGGGCTACACGGTGTTTAACGTAGAACAGATCGAAGGCCTAGATGAGCACTTCTATGCGAAGTCGGAGCCGAAATTCACCGCTGTCGAGCGCATCGCTCACGCCGAAAAATTCTTCGCCGCCACCCACGCTGACATCCGATACCGGGGAGGCCGGGCCTATTACGCCCAGGATTCTGACTACATCCAGATGCCGCCCATCGAGAGCTTCACCGACGCAGCCAGCTTCTACGCAACACTCGCGCACGAGAGCTGCCACTGGACGAAGCACCCGTCCCGCATCGACCGGGACTTTGGCCGAAAAACCTGGGGCGACGAAGGCTATGCCCACGAAGAACTTGTCGCAGAACTCGGTGCGGCTTTCCTTTGCGCCGACCTTGAACTCACCCCGGAGGTCCGTGAAGACCACGCCGCCTACATCGCGACCTGGCTTCAGGTCTTGAAGAACGACAACCGGGCGATCTTCCAGGCTGCCTCCCACGCGCAGCGCGCTGTGGATTACCTGCACAAGCTCCAGCCGGAGCCCTTGGAGGCCGCCGCTTAGGCGGCCTTTTCTTAAGGTTGCTCAAGGACTGGTGAATGAATCTTTCCGGCGATCCGGCCCAATGACCAGAAGGCCCCCCCTGAACAACTAACCAGTCAAGTGGATGTTCCCTGTGTCGCTTCAGAGACTTTTAGACATTAGCGATTCCACACGCCGGACCAGTTCCGAGCCTGGGGTGTCTAGGACAGCGGCCAAGCTCATTATGGTGCGCAATGTGGGATTCTTCGCGCCTCGCTCCAACTGGCCTATGTAGGTCGGGTGGTAGCCGCTCTTAAACGCTAGCTCTTCTTGGGTCAGGCCCTGGTCGGCTCGGCGCTCGCGCAGGGCCTGACCGAAAAATACCTCAGCCGAGTTCTTTTCTTTATTGCTCCGGCGAGGTTGCATCCGGAAACTAGTATGGCTATGATCTGTACTATAGTTCCAGAGACTATAGTACAGATTTACGAGCGAATCTGAGAAAGGAGGTCACAATGGCACGTTGCAAAAATGGCGGCGGCGGCGGTGGTGGCGGAATACGCGGTTAGTGTTCGTCCATCCGCATCACCAATCTGTTTCAATCTTTTTCCGAACCCCTTCGGAATGTCCATCAACATCCTCAAATCGGCCCGGTGCGATTAATCGTGCCGGGCCGCATCTATGCCCATGACGCCAACGAGTAACGAACTGGCCTCTTGGGCGAGTATTCTCGGAGCCACCGCAACCCTCCTCGGCCTGATTCAGTCGGTCTCTTGGCTCACCACAATCGGCGTTTGCTTGATCGCGCTATCCATCTTCGCTCTGACGCAAGCGAGAAAAGGCCATAGGCTGCTCAAATCAGCTGCAATCAACCTCGAAGGTCGCAATCTGGATGCCTTAAACCTCGCAAACCTCAGACGACGCGTGAACCGAAGCCTGATCGTTCAACGGGCCTACCATCTGGCACGGATTGATGGGCAGGATCTCATCGTGTCCTGGCAATACGATGGCTATTGCGGAGCCGAGAAGGAGACCAGCATTGAATTCAGCATCGACTCGGAGAGCAATATTCCTTTCAGCGAACTTGAATGCCACGCCTTCGACCTGCAACAAGACCCACAATGCCTCCACAAGATTAGACCAGTTCTCATCGGTGGCGATGGACTATCAAAAAAGATCGCCATACCGTTTCTAAAGGCTCTAGTGTGTAAGCAATCGTTCAGCGTGATTCTGAACTGCAAGTTGCCAGGGTGCCTGAGCGCAGGAGTTCAATACTACACATCCACACTCTCTTTCGATCAGCCTTCGATCCACAGACTGGCTGTCCATCTCGTCTTCGCCCGTAACCGTCCCGATTGGGTGCGAGTCTACGAATGTGATGCCCATAATCAGCCGAGTCTCATCTTGGATCTGCGCCCCTTACGGGAAGATGAAGAGACCTCCGAATTCATCGACATCGCCGAGAACGTTCCTGGACAGTCCGCGAGAGTTTACGTCTTCCACATTGATCCTCCCCTCTCCCCGACTGCTCCTTTAATAACGATGCAAAAGAGACTCGGCTCATTGCGGTGAAATGCTCCGCATCGGACCAGCTCTGAGAGTCGTTCGAGTCCTCAGCATTTTTGCTATCGCTGAGGATGCGGCCATTTAGAAAGTAGGGTGTTGGCGGACTGAGCCAAAGCTGTTTACTTATACCACTCCGCCTTGATTGCCGCGAAGTCCAAATCCTTCCATTCGTCCTTCCAGAGCTGCCAGTATGGGATGTCATTAGAGGAGGGTGGGTCGGTGCACGAGTCGACCTGGACAATTGAAGGCAGAATGATGGACTCGCCAACCAGTAAAGCTTCGCCTTGCCGGAACGAGGGCATCTTGTCGATGAGTGAGCCTAGAGAGTCCGGAAGCAGCTTCTTCACATACCCCTGGTCTGCCGGATTTGTAAGGCGCATAGCGATGAAGTTACTACATTGCGAGAAGATTGTTTCGGATATTTCGGATGGCCGCTGGCTCGCCAGCAGCAAGGTGACGCCGTACTTCCTACCTTCTTTTGCTATCCGTTCGATGGAGACTTTGGACGAACGATACTTGGAGAGGTCACTGTTTGGAACGTACTTGTGTGCTTCTTCGTAGACCAGCAAGATTGGCACATCGTTGTTGATCTTCTCTTTGGGGTTGTTGGCAAGGCGCAAGCGTTTGTAGATGTATCCGTACTCGAATACTAGGCGCGATATCAGCGAAACCGTAATGCTCAGCACCTCGAACGGAACTCCGCTTAAGTCAATGACGGTTACGTTCGACGCGCCTTTCGATGGGTAGCCAAGCAGCATTTGAAGTGTTTGTTCAAACGTGATGCCCTTCGACTTCTCTCCCAAGAAAAAGTCGAGTCTACTGTCATTAATCTTGCTCTCCAGGCGGTTCACGAAGTTGGTCAGCTTTCCGTGTAGGCTGCCCTGCGTGTACTTCGGCTGCCCGGCCTTTTCCTTGTTGCTTTGCGCGTAGACCTCTCCGCTATCCACCATCTCCGTGTTCTTTTCAATTGCGTACTTAAGGACCTCTTTGATGTCGAACAAAATAGGTGTGTCCAAGTGAATCTTCTGCTGTTCGGCTTCCGAACCACCGAACTTTGCGCGGCGATCCTTGAGAATTGCTTCCTTAAAGATGTTCCGCTGGTTGTGGTCGTTGGCTTCAGTATCGAGAAAGAACTCCTCTAGTTCTTCGCTGTTTAGCATCCAATATGGCAAGACCAGATTCGAAATATCGATATGGTTTGCGGAAGGGAACGCTGACTTATATTCCGAGTGAATATCGAAAACGATCACGTGCGAGTTGTTGAGCGAGAATTGCCCGCTCTTTTCCGCTACCGCT
>JBIPMY010000142.1:0-13513 GCA_044376335.1 Bryobacter sp. | reverse complement strand
GGGGGGGTGAGCTTTTGGGCTGTGGCAGGGGATTGCTGGATTTTGCGGATGATGTCGAGGCCCTTGAGGACCAGGCCAAAGGCGGCGAAGCCCTGTCCGTCGGGGTTTCGTTTGCCACCGAAGTCGAGCTCGGGTTGATCGCCGATGCAGAAGAAGAAGTCTGCCATGGCGGTGTCGGGGCCAAAACGTGCCATGGAGATAACGCCGTTGACGTGTTTGAGGCCGGTGAGACTGGTGCGCTCGAGGGCAAGCGGGGGATAGGTAGATTTCTTTTCCGGGTTGGGGCCGCCCTGGATTACTTCGATCTTGACGGGGCTTTGGGGTTGATTGTCTGGCTTGACGGTGCGGTGGAAAAGGCCGCCTTCGTAGAAGCCTTCGTCGACGTAGCGGAGGAAGTTTTCTACTGTTTTTGGGGCACGGTCTCCGCTTAGGGCCACGAGGATGTCTCCCATTTCTGTCTCGATTTTGACGAGGACACGGAGATTCTTTTCCTGGCCGAGGAGAGGCAGGGTTGCTGCCAGAGTCAAGAGATCGCGACGTTTCATCAGACTTGTTCCTCCGTGAGTTGGTAGCCCTGGCGGTCTACTTTGGAATCGAGAATTTCGGCAGAGTGGCCGTGAGCTTCAAAGATTTGTTGGACGTGACGGACCACTTGCTCGTGGCCTTTTTCGAAGAAGACGAGGATGCTGGGGCCGGCACCGCTGAGGCAGCAGCCGAGGAGGCCGGGGGCGCGGAGTTTGAGGATTTCTTCGAGGCCGGGGACGAGCTTTTGCCGGTAGGGCTGGTGGAGGCGGTCTTCGAGTGCGGCTGGGAAGGCGGAGATGGTGCCGGTGGCGAGAGCAGCGATGAGGAGGGCTGAGCGCTGGACGTTGAAGACGGCGTCGGCTTTGGAGTATGAGTCTGGAAGCACGGCGCGGGCTTCGTGAGTTGGGAGAGGGAAGTCTGGGACGACGACGGCGACTTCGAAGCTGGGTGGGAGTTCGAGGCGGACGGCGCGGGTCATACCGCTGGAATCGATGGCGCTGGCGACGATGGAGCCGAGGACGCAGGCGGCGACGTTATCGGGATGGCCTTCGATGCGGGCGGCTTCGTCGAGGATCCGGTAGTTCTTCCAGCCGAGGCCCAGCATGACGTCGGCGAGGATGACGCCGGCGGTGAGGGCTGCGGCGCTGGAGCCGAGGCCTTTGCCGAGGGGAATGTCGTTGTGGACTTCGAGCTCAACTGGTGGCATGGTTTCGCCGGTATGCTCGGCTACGGTGAGCGCGGTTTGCCAGATGAGATTGTCTTCGGCTGTGGAGATCAGGTCTGCGTCTCTGCCGGAGGCTCGGATCGTGAGTTTGTCTGCGAGGCGGAAGCGGCAATCGAGATAGGGGGAGAGGGCGAGGCCCAGGGCGTCGAAGCCGGGGCCTAGATTGGCGCTGGAGGCTGGCACCCGGAGGCGCCACCAATTAGCCACGCCGGCTTCCGATCTGGACGAGGCGATTTTCGCGGGCGCTGGTGTAGATGGACTGGACGAGTTCGAGGGCACGGAGGCCTTCTTCGCCGCTGATGAGGGGGCTTCTGCCGGTTTTGATGGCTTCGCCGAAGTCGAGGAAGGCGCGCTCGAAGGGGGCGAGTGAGATGGCCATGGGGTCGCTGGCACCGCTGGAGACGTCGGCTGCGACGGGGGCGGGGTCTCCTTCGTCGTCGACTACGTCCCAACGAGTTAGCCTGTCTCCGGTGAGGATGGCTGAGCCTTTGGTGCCGTGCAATTCGATGCGCTCGGTGAGGCCGGGCCACATGGCGGTGGAGGTTTGGATGACGCCGGTGGCTTCGTTTTCAAAACGCAGGAGGGCGCTTAGGACGTCGTCACTTTCGATCTTGTGACGGACGCCAAGATGCCACTGGCCGAAGACCTGCTTGACGTCGCCCATGAGGTAGAGGAGCCAATCGACCTGGTGGATGCCCTGGTTGATGAGGGAGCCGCCGCCTTCGACAGCCCAACTGCCTTTGATGGGGCGGGAATAGTATTCTTCGCTACGCCACCACTTGACGTAAGCGTCGGCCTGGAAGATCTTGCCGAGGCGGCCTGCGTCGATGGCTTTCTTCAAGAACTGGATCGAATCGTTGAAGCGGCCCTGGCTGACTACGCTCAATTTGACGCCTTTGGCCCTGGTGTAGGCGATCATTTCTTCGGCGGTGGCGACATCGATCGCGATTGGCTTCTGAACCTGCACGTGTTTGCCGTTGTCTGCGGCAACTTTGAGCGGTTCGAGGCGTACGTCGGGGAAGGTGCAGAGGTCGACAAAGTCGACTTCCGGGTGTCTGCAGACGTCTGCCCAATCTGCGAAAAACTCGCTACCCCATTGATTGGCAAAGGCTTGCCCTCTCTCTGCGGTTTTATTGCTGACGGCTACGATCTGGTAGCCAATGTTCTTGTATGCTTGCGCGTGCTTATTTGCAATCGCACCTGTGCCAATCAGTCCAACTTTCATCTCTGTCTTGCTATACTACTATTTGTCCAATGAGTCGGTAGCTCAGTTGGTAGAGCATCGCACTTTTAATGCGGTGGTCGCGGGTTCGAACCCCGCCCGACTCACCATCCTTTTTTTTCACGAAGCTGTAAAAATCTCAGTGGTAGCCTAGCTATTCATGAAGAGATTTTTTCTATCGCTTCTAATCTTCATCAGTTCCCTGGCGGCGAATGTTGGCGGCAGGGTGGTGGATTCTTCTGGACAACCGATTGTTGGGGCAACGGTTGAGATTCGCTCTGCAAGTGGAGTACTTGCTTTCTCTACAAAAAGCAATGCAGAGGGGCGATTTGAATGGGTGCAATCGCGATCGGTCAATTATCAGCTTCGGGTGTTTAGCGATGGCTTTAACTCGAGCGAACGAATCGTATCGAATGGGGATTTCGAGATTCGGCTGGAGCCTTCTTCTGCCTATACGCGGCTGACCATCACGGCCACACGCGGGAATGCCGAGCAGGTGATGGAATCGGCGCATGTCACTACGATCCTGGAACAGAGTGATATTCAGAAGCGACCGTTGCTTACGCTTGGGAATGCGCTGGAAGCAACGCCGGGGATTCTGGTGCAGCAAACTTCTACGGCACAGGTGTCGCCGTTTTTGAGGGGCTTGACCGGGTATCAGGTGTTGAACCTGATGGACGGTATTCGGTTTAACAACTCCACTTTTCGATCGGGGCCGAATCAGTATCTGGCTTTTGTTGAGCCGTCGCAGGCGCAACGTGTGGAGGCTCTGCTAGGGCCTACGGGGGCGCAGTATGGGAGCGATTCTCTGGGGGGAACGATTCATGTCACGAGCCAGGAAGCGCGCTTTGCTGGCGACGGGAAGTGGCAGACGCATGGGAACTTTAACCTGAGCGGGGCGACGGCGGATTTGTCTGGCTTTGCTGCGGGGCGGATCTCTGCGGCGAATGAGAAGTTGTTCTGGCTTTTTGGAGCGTCTGGACGGAAACACAATGACCTACGGGCTGGCCGGGGCCAGGACTCGCGGAATGTGTTTCATCGCTTCTTTGGGATGCCTCTTGATAGCGTGCGGGATTTGGTTGGGAGCCGCCAGCAGGATACGGGGTTCCGGCAATATGGCATCGAAACCAAGCTTGCGTTTCGGCCGAGTACGAGCCAGATTCTGACGCTGAATTATCAGCGTGGTGTGCAGGATCAGGTTCGTGGTTATAAGGATTTACTGGGTGGGCTGGGGCGGTTGAAGTCGGATTTCACGCCGCAGGATCTGAACTGGTTCTACACGCGTTATGAGTTTTTGCCCAAGGGCATCTTTGACACTGTTAGCGGTACGTTTTCAGTGAACCAGCAGACCGATGGAAGCCGTCGGCAGAATTTGCTTGCTAGCGACCCAATCACAACCGATTTGTCGAGTGTCAGGGTTTACGGCTATAGCGGACAGGCGAGCACGCACTGGACGAGCCGATTGCAATTGTCGTTTGGGGGCGATGCTTATGACGAACATATTGGGTCGAGCCGCGAGGTTGTGAATCCGGTGAGTGGTGTGGTTACACGGCCGCGGCCGCTGTATCCGGACAATTCGCGCTATGGAAATTTTGGCTTGTTTACGCAGGGCAACTGGCAGGTGCATCGCAAGCTGAGGGCTTCGGCTGGTGTGCGCTGGACGGGGATTCGCTTTAGCGACACACGGAATACGCTTTGGTTTCGGGACACGACTTTTCATTCGAGTCTGCGGTGGGATTTGACGAGTGTGTTTGGTTTGCATGGGGTGGTGAGCCGGGGCTTTCGGGCACCGAATCTGAATGACTTGGGGGCGCTGGGGCTGAATGATTTGGGCTATGAGATTCCGGCGTCTGAGGCGATTGCGGCAGGGGCGCTGCTGAGTACGGATTCGGGTGAGAGTGCGATATCGAAGGGGCAGCAGTTGCGGGCGCTGGCGGCTGAGTCTTTGATGAATTATGAGTTTGGGATGCGGATTACCACGCGGAAGTTCTTTACGCGGGTGCAAGGGTTTAATGCTGATCTGCAGGACCCGATCGTGCGGCGTACGCTGCTGTTTCCGGCTGGGAGTGCGCCGGGGCAGTTGGCTGGATTGCCGGTAACGGTGTTGCCGCAGACGGCTGCGCAGCGTGGGCAGGGGGTTGTGGCTGTGGCCACGTCGCAGGACCCTCGGGCGGTGAAAGCTTTCGTGAATGATGGTGCCTCGCGTTATTACGGAATTGAGACGCAGAGCCGGTATCTGTTTAGCCGCAGCCTGGCGGTGGAGGCGAATTACAGCTATCTGCTTGGGCGCGATTTGAACCCGAATCGCAATATACGGCGGTTGCCGCCGCAGTCTGGGACGATTGTGGTGCGGCATACGCCGGGCGGGAAGCGGCCTTGGGTTGAGCTTTCGATGACGGCTACGGGCGCGCAGAGGCGGTTGAGTGGGGGCGATGTGGATGATGAGCGTATTGGGGCTTCGATTCGGAGAGCGGATATTGCGAGCTTCTTTCGTGGGACTAGGGTTTCGCAGTATCTCGACAACGGAGTCTTTCGGCCGACGGGGGAGACGCTGTTGCAGATTCAGAACCGGGTGTTGCCGGGGCTGAACGATACGACGCGGGTGCCTTTGTATACGTCGACTACAGGCTGGACGACGGTGGCGGTGAGGTCTGGGATTCCGGTTGGGGAACGGTGGCAGTTGATGGGTACGATTGAGAATCTGATGGACCGGAATTACCGGGTGCATGGGTCTGGGATTGACTCGCCCGGGTTTAATGTCTATCTGAATCTGAGCTATCGATTCTAGGCTGTGATAGCGTGTCAGACAGAGAAGTATGCCGTATTTTTTTCTGCTGATCCTCATTGCTGCGTCGTTGCCTGCGGCACCCAAGCCGGTTGACTTTCTGCGTGAAGTTAGGCCGATCCTATCGGACGCGTGTTTTCAGTGTCATGGGCCGGATGAATCCACTCGCATGGCGAAGCTGCGTCTGGATACCAAAGAGGGTTTGGCATCGAAGGCAAGTCTGATTGCGGCTCGAGTGACCGAGACGCGTGCGGCGAGGAAGATGCCGCCGCCGCATGCCAAGGTGCAGTTGGCAGAGGGGCAGATCGCTACGCTGAAGCGCTGGGTGGATGAGGGTGCGCAGTGGCAGGAGCACTGGAGCTTTGTCGCGCCTAAGGCGCCGGCGGTGCCGGCGGTGCAGTTGACCAAGTGGCCCAGAACGGATATTGATCGTTTTGTTTTGGCAAGACTTGAGCAGGAGAAGCTGAAGCCTTCAGTAGAAGCTGATAAACCTACGTTGTTGCGCAGACTGAGTCTGGACTTGACGGGGTTGCCTCCTACGCCGCAGGAACTGGATCAGTTTCTGGCCGACAAGAGCGCTGGCGCTTACGAAAAGCAGGTAGACCGTTTGCTGGCCAGCCCTCGCTTTGGCGAGAAGATGGCGTTGCACTGGCTGGATCTGGCTCGCTATGCCGACACACATGGCTATCACATCGATTCGCATCGCGATATGTGGTCTTGGAGAGACTGGCTGATCGGGGCCTTTAATCGCAATATGCCTTATGACCAGTTCACGGTTTGGCAACTGGCTGGGGATATGCTGCCGAATGCTACGCGGGAGCAAATCGTGGCTAGCGGATTCAATCGGAATCACGTCATTAACTACGAGGGCGGGGCCATTCCGGAGGAGTATCAGACGGAGTATGTGATCGATCGCGTGGAGGCAACGAGCACGACCTGGCTGGGGCTGACGGTGGGTTGTGCGCGTTGCCATGACCACAAGTACGACCCGATTAAACAGAAGGATTTCTATCGCCTCTATGCCTTCTTTAACAACATTGAAGAGAAGGGGCTAGATGGGCAGAAGGGGAACGCGGCGCCTTTCTTGAAGCTGCCTTCGATTACGCAGGACACGCTTGAGAAAGAGATGACGCAGGCGATTGCGGCTCGCGAGAAGCAACTGGAAGACGCGAAGGTTCCGCAGTTGATGGAGGAGTGGGAGAAGACGAAGCTGGCGCGGATTGCCACGCCGTCGAGGGAAGGGCTGCTAGCTCATTACGAGATGGAAGGCAACTTCAACGAATCGAGCGGGACGTATCGCCACGGGCGTTTTCTTGGGATTCCGCCGACTGCGAATGACGGACCGATCGGGCAGGCGGCGTTGCTCGATTCTTCGGCACGAATTGAAGTGCCGGCACCGGATCGCTTTGATGAAGACAAGCCGTTCAGCCTAGCGTTCTGGTTCCGCGGTGGGAACAAGCTGGAGCCGATGACGATCCTTTCGAAGAAGGACAAGGCCGGGTTTGAGATTGGGAACGATGAAGTGTTCTCGATTGGAGATCTGCGGCGTGGGGCGCATCTTCTGATTCAACTTAGTGGCGGCAATGGTGAGGTTGCAAAGTATAGTTCGAAGACTGCTTTCCCCTATAACGAGTTCACGCACTTTACGTTGAACCATAAGGGCAAGGGTGAGATTGAATTGCTGGTGAATGGCGAGCCGGTGGAACTGGTTTTGGAATCCGGCAAGCGTGAGATCCGATTTGCGAATCAGGCGCCGTTTTTGTTTGCGAAGATGATCGGGTCCTTTGATGACATGCGTGTCTACAACCGCCCGATTCGTAAGGAGGAGGCGCATCAATTGGCAGTTGTGGAGCCGGTGCGTTATTTGCTCTTTCATAGCGGCATCAAGCGCAGCAAGACTCAATTGGCTACGCTGCGGGATTTCTATTTGAAGTACGATGCCTCCGAGGACATTCAGAAGCTCTATGCGCGGCTGAATCAGTTGAAGGCGGAGAAGAAGGAGCTGGATGAGCAGATTCCGTCGACGATGGTGATGAAGGAGTTGGAGAAGCCTCGGGATTCGTTTGTTCTCAATCGCGGCCAGTATGATCAGAAGGCGGAAAAGGTGGATGCTGCGACGCCGGGCTTTTTGCCGCCGATGCCGGCCAACCTACCTCGCAACCGGATGGGGCTTGCGCAGTGGCTCGTCGACAAGGATCATCCGCTGACCTCTCGTGTGGCGGTGAACCGGTTTTGGGCGATGTATTTTGGCAACGGGCTGGTGAAGACCGTTGAAGACTTTGGCAGCCAGGGTGAGATGCCGAGCCATGCGGAGTTGCTCGATTATCTGGCAACTTCGTTTGTGCAATCCAACTGGGACGTGAAGAAGCTGCAGAAGCAGATTGTGATGAGTGCGGTTTACCGGCAGAGTTCGAATGTGACTCCGCAGTTGAAGGAGTTGGACCCGGAGAATCGTTTGCTGGCAAGGATGTCGCGCTTCCGGGTGCAGGCTGAGCTGGTGCGTGACAATGCGCTGGCTGTGAGTGGCTTGCTGAATGACGAGATTGGCGGGCGCAGTGTGCTGCCTTATCAGCCGCCGGGGTTGTGGGAAGAAGTGGCTTACGGGGCGCAGTTTACGGCTCAGCGGTATGAGCAATCGCACGGGAAGGATCTGTATCGTCGCGGGATGTATAGCTTCTGGAAGCGGACGCTGCCGCCAGCGAGTCTGGCGATCTTTGATGCGCCTGACCGTGAGAAGTGTATGGCTCGCAGGGCTACTACGAATACGCCGCTGCAGGCGCTGGCGTTGTGGAATGACGTTACTTATCTGGAGGCTGCGCGCAAGCTTGCCGAGCGGAGTTTGCGTGAGGCGGGGCCGGATTCGAGCAAGCGGATTCGCCATATGTTTCGACTGGCGACGGCGCGGTATCCGAATCCTCAGGAGTTGAAGTTGTTGTCGAGCAGCACGGAGGCACAGTTTGCGGAGTACAAGGCGAATCCTGAGGCGGCGCGCAAGTTGATCCAGACGGGCGAATCGAAGGTAGAAGCCAAGGATCCCGTGGAGCTTGCGACCTGGATGAGTATCGCTAGTGCGATTCTGAACCTCGATGAAGTGTTGACCAAGGAATAAGCGATGCAAGACTTTTTATCACGACGTCACTTTCTGTCTGGCTTTGGGGCTACTGCGTTTTCGGCAATGGCGAGTGAGAATCACAGCGCCGCACCGCACTTTCCGGCCAAGGCCAAGAGTGTCATTTATCTGCATATGTCGGGTGGGCCTTCGCAACTGGATCTGTTTGATCCCAAGCCAGGGCTTAAGAAGTATCAGGGCCAGGATCTGCCGGGTTCGATCCGGATGGGGCAGCGCATTACTGGCATGACGAGTGGACAATCGACGCTGCCGGTGGCGAGTTCTCTGTTCAACTTCGCCAAGCGTGGCAAGTCTGGGATGGACATGAGCGATATCATCCCGTGGCATCACAAGATTGCCGATGATATCTGTCTGATCCGGAGCGTCAACACGGATGCGATCAATCATGATCCGGCGATTACGTTTATTCAGACCGGGTTTCAGCAACCGGGGCGGCCTTGTATTGGGTCTTGGGTGAGTTATGGGCTGGGCAGTGAGAACAAGAATCTGCCGGGCTTTGTGGTGATGATCAGCCAGAAGAGTGCGATCAATACGGATCAGCCGTTGTTTAGCAGATTGTGGTCTGCTGGCTTTTTGCCGTCGAGCTATCAGGGGGTGAAGTTTCGGGCTGGGTCTGACCCGGTGTTGTATCTGAATGATCCGGAGGGGATGTCGAAGGATACGCGGCGTCGGATTCTGGATCTGAGCGCGAAGATGAACCAGATGCGTGGAGATACGAATGGCGACCCTGAGGTAGAGACTCGCATCGCACAGTATGAGATGGCCTTCAAGATGCAGAGTTCCGTGCCGGACCTGATGGATCTTTCGAAGGAAACGGAAGCGACTTTTGATTTGTATGGTGAGGATTCTCGCAAGCCGGGCAGCTTTGCACAGCAGTGTTTGCTAGCGAGGAGGCTGGTGGAGAAGGGCGTGCGTTTTGTGCAGCTCTACAATCGCGGGTGGGATCAGCATAATGACTTGCCGCGCGACATACAGTTGCAGGCGAAGGCGACTGATCAGGCGTCGGCGGCGCTGGTGATGGACTTGAAGCAGCGCGGGTTGCTGAAGGATACGCTGGTGGTTTGGGGCGGTGAGTTTGGGCGGACGGTTTATTGTCAAGGCCGGCTGACGGATACGAATTATGGCCGGGATCATCACCCGCGCTGCTTTTCGATGTGGATGGCTGGTGGTGGAGTGAAGCCTGGGACTGTGATCGGGGAGACGGATGATTACAGCTACAACATCGTGAAGGACCCGGTGCATGTGCATGATATCCAGGCCACGCTGATGCATTGCCTGGGGATTGATCATACGAAGCTGACTTACAAGTTTCAGGGGCGGCACTTCCGGCTGACGGATGTGCATGGCAGTGTGGTGAAGCAGGCGCTGGCCTAGTTACTGCACGACGATCACTTGCGACTTTGGATTCTGGAAGGCTCCGACCTTCAGAGTGACGGGGACGCGTCCGCGGAGTCTGATGCCTTCGGGCACTCTCAGGTTTACTTGCAAGAGGCCTGAGAAGCCTGGTGCGGCGCCGGCGTAGAGAAGCTCGGCGGGGATGCCTCCTATGTCAACACTGGTGGGCAGGAAGGGGACTTGCAGGCCGGCGGCTTCGCGGAGGAGACCTTCGCCGGTGCCGTATAGCGTCAGCAAGTCGCCTGATCTGGCTGGGGTGGCATCGCTGTTGAGCGCGCCGTCTGGCCGGACGGCAACAATGAGGCCACTGGATTCGAAGAAGGCGGGTGTGGCACCGGCTACGTCGAGAGCCTGTCGATGGATTAGCGCCCCACCCACTCGCAACTCAAGGGTGACGCGGGTGCGGCCAGCGATCGCATATGGCATTTGGAAGTTGACCTGCGTCTTGCCCGCAAAGTGAACCGGGGCAGACATTGCGTCGACAATGACCTCAGCCAGATCGGGACGGGAGAGATCGCCGGTGAGCAGAGAGAGAAGCTGGCCGGGGGCGACTGGGCCCTCGGCGAATGTTGCTGCGTGAACGACGCGAGTGCTTTGCAGATTGCTGACGATGATTTCGGCGGGAGGGTCTATGCGGCGTATGCGGTCGTTGAGGCGATCGGCAACTACGAGACTGCCGTCGGGCATGATTGCCACGCCTGTTGGTTCGTTGAGGGTGAGGGCGGTGGCGTCGCCTGAGTCGGCGTTGAAGCCATTCTCACCGGTGCGGCCAGCGACCAGAGAAACATCACCGCTGAGGGTGATCTGCTGGATGCGATGGCGCTGGGCTTCGCTGAAGTACAGCGTGCCGTTGGCTGAAACCGTGAGGCCTTCGGGGTTGAGCAGATCACGAACGAGGGTGCGGATACGGCCAGAGGCAGCGTCGACGGCGCGGATGGACTGGTTGCCGGTGTCGGCGATGTAGAGAGTTCCCTGCCCGTCTACAGCAATTGCGGTAGGGGAGTTGAGCCGGGCGGCCAAGGCATCCTGGCCATCGCCGCTATCGCCTCGAATAGACGACCCGGCCACGGTGGCGATCCGCCCTCCAGGGGCGAATCGCCGTACGCGGTTCTGACCACGTTCGGCAATATAAAGATTGCCTTCGCGATCGAGAGCGAGGCCCTGGGGCGAGGCGATGCTGGTTTGAATGGGGAGGCCGCCATCGCTTGAGAATTCGTTGCGGCCAGTGCCTGCGACAGTCTGAATAGAACCACCCGAGGTAAAGACCCGCACACGATGGTTGCCTGTGTCTGAGACGTAGATGTTGTCAAAGGCATCGACGGCCAGATAGGTAGGCGCGTTGAGATAAGCCTGGGTGGCGAGCGCTCCATCGCCACGAAAACCGGCTTCGCCCGCCCCCGCTACGGTTGAGATGGAACCGTCCGGGCGGATGCAGCGGACACGGTGATTGCCGGTGTCGGTGAAGTAGAGGTTGCCTTTGGAATCGGCAGCAACGCCAAGGGGCCGATTGAGGCGGGCAGCGAGGGCGGGGCCGCCATCGCCTCGGTAGGTTGCAAAGTTGTTGCCGATCAGGATCTCGATCAAGCCTTGGGTGTTGACACGACGAAGCCAGGTGGAGCCTGCGGTAACGATGCTGCCGAAGGGATCAACAGCAACGTCGCGGCCACCGGGTGGGAGGATTGAGGACTTACCCTGGGAATCGAGTTGCCAGAGGAAATCACCACGGGTGTCGGCGATGAGAAGGCTGCCATCGGGGCGTCTTGCGAGACCCACGGGCCGCTCAAGCGGCATCTCTTTTGAAGCAGCAGCGACGATGTCGACACGGCCATCACGGCGAATGCGACGGATGCGAGCGTTGCCGCTGTCGGCTACCAGGAGATTGCCATCAGCGTCGAGGGTTAAGCCTGCCGGGGAGTTGAGCTCGACACCGGTGAGGGGAAGGCTGGTCAGGCTGCCATCGGAGCGCAATTCGAGGATGCGATTTGAACCAAAGTCCGAAATGAAGAGAGAACCGGAGGAGCTGGCCAAAACATTGCGTGGAGCCAGGAGGCGAATTTCTTTGGGAGGAATGAACTGGCCTGCGGCGGGGGTTTCTCTTGTGCCGCCACCAACGATGGTTTCGATTTGACCATTGCGAGCGATTCTACGGACGCGGGCATTGCCGAGGTCAGCAAAGATCAAGTCACCCAGGGGAGTGACGGTTAGACCGTAGGGCGTGTTGACTCTGGCGCGAGAGCCAGGGCCGCCGTCACCGCTGAAGCCGGGGAGGCCGTCGCCGGCGAGGGTGGTGATCACGCCTGAGCGGTCTATGCGGCGCACGCGGTGATCGTCGGCGTCACTGATGTAGACGTTGCCCAGTGCGTCAGTGGCGACCCCCTGGAGGAAGCGGATGGATGATTCTGCGGCGCGAGCGCCGTCACCAGCGTCGGTGCCACCAGCAATCGTACGCATCTTCCAGGGCTGCTGAGCGGAGAGCAGGGCGGCAAAACCGAGTAAAAGACAGTACCTCACATGGAGTAGTGTGTCGAGCTAAGCAAAAATCGCCAAAATTTTGTCATCACAAAACGTTCAGTAGCTCGATAAGTGATTTAACGGAAAACAAAAACAACAATGAAACGCCTGAGACTGGCCCTTGTGGCAGCCTGCGTTTCTTTCGCTGCCATTGCGAATGCGGAAGAATTGCGCCTGAAAACACGAATTATCGACCCTGAGCTGGAAAACCCGACGGCACTCAAATTGAGGGCAGCGTCGGCGAATCCGAGGAGTATGAGCGGAAGTCGCTGGCACTGGCTGGTGCAGTTTGCCTCGGAGACGCCTGATTTCAGCGCATGGGAGCAACGTGGGGCAAAGGTACTTTCGAGTGTTCCGGTGAATGGCTTTATCATCGCCGCGCCTCAGGAGATGTCGTGGGAGGGTCTGGAGTTCAAGTACCGGTCGGTAATTGAAGCGTCCGACAAGATGAGCCCGCAGATTCTTTCGGCTGAGGTGGTGACGGTTGACGCGGTTGGAGAACCGGGGCGGCAACTGGTGATCATCCACTTTCACAAGGACGTTGAAAGTTGGGAAGCAGACGGGATTCTGGACGCTGAGGGTGTGACAGGGCTGAAGAACGGCTCATTGAGCAGTGAAGATCGGCTGGCGGAACTGACGGTTGCACAGATGGCGGCATTGGTGCTTTGGGATGAGATCGAATATGTGTTCCCTGCCCCGCAGGGATTGAAGGATGGAGAAGTGTATATGTCTTGCGGTGGCGTCTTGAGCGCCGGTTACGAAGTAGCGATGCTGGCTGCCAGCTTTGGAGAGGGCTGGGATGGACCAGGCCGCGGCCA
Source organism: Bryobacter sp. (assembly GCA_044376335.1). Lineage (GTDB taxonomy): Bacteria > Acidobacteriota > Terriglobia > Bryobacterales > Bryobacteraceae > Bryobacter. The sequence continues at coordinate 403 of JBIPMY010000142.1, read as the reverse complement.
GGCCAGCATCAGCTATTCGTTTGGGGGCCTGGGTACGAGAACGGACCCGACTCAGACGAGGGCTGAAGTACGCAGGGCGCTGAGTGAATGGGCGCGGGTTGTGGCTGTGAACTTTACAGAAACGACCGTGCGCAACAGCTCGCGGAACATCGATGTGATGTTTGCTACTGGAGCACATGGAGACCCCTTTCCATTTCAGAGTGGATCGACCGTGTTGGGACATAGTTTTTATCCTGCACCGCCGAACCCGGAACCTGTGGCTGGGGACATTCACATCAATGATGCGTGGGGATGGTCTATCGGCGGGCAGTGGGATGTCTTCAGTGTGGTGTTGCATGAAATTGGACACTCGCTGGGGATTGGACATACAGATACACCGGGTTCTGTGATGTATCCGTACTAT
>JBIPMY010000499.1:0-4204 GCA_044376335.1 Bryobacter sp. | reverse complement strand
CATCTTCCGAACATAATTACTGACTCCACGATCTGTACTCAATTTTGGATAGTCCTTGGCCTTCCAAGCTCCGGCGGCAAGCTCTACCGCCGCAATCTGTCTATGGCGAATCAATTCCTTAACAGCCGCCTCCAACAAAAAATCACTACGTCGTCTTTTGCCCACCAGTGCATCGATCTCCATGGCAATCGCTTCTGGAATCGAAACATGGGTACGCCTTTTTTCCATAATCACAATCATACGAACCTGTGTGACCTGCTAGGCACACAAGACAAACGCGATTACCCCAGGGACTCCTGCCACACCACAAGCGCACGCGTAAGGTTTTGCTCAAGCCAGGCGTCAAATATCGTGGTGCTACTTGAAGATCCAAAGTGGAAGAAGAACACATTCCCGATCGATTTGAACCCCTGTTCGGACTCGATAGCAACAAATGCTCCGCAGAGGCCATTTCGTTTATCGTGGAATCGGTCAAATCCCACCACGAGGTTGAACACATTTGCAGTTTGAATGCTTAAGCGCTCCGCAACTATCGTCGCTTTAGAGAAGCCTTCTCCCCACCTTTCAATTGATGCAACGCTTATCTTCCCAACTTCCAGATTTACGCTGTTTGTCGAGGCTCTAAATCTCGAATCCAACAACCCTAAGGTTCTACTCATTTGATTCGAGATCGCTTCCAACCGTCGCCTTGCCTGCGTTTTGAAGTTGTCTAGCAGTGCTACTGCTTGCCCCCATTCGCGGGGGTATAAATCGTGTTTTGCCATCAATCTCATGCTTGCGGCCGACATAATGTCCGTCAAGCTTGAATTCTCATCCAGTTGTTCTGGATTTCTCACCTGAAACGTGAGCCAAAAACGAACCGTCTGCCTGAAAAGTGTGGACCGGACGAAGTCAAGTAACGGTTTCGGATCGCCTTGATCAGCCTTCTCAAGAGCAAGGATGTAGCGGGTCTTCATCTCCGTGGTCACGGTGAATGGCGGTAGTCCTGCCTTTATCAAAGCAAACGAGGCTAAAACTCGCGCAACACGCCCATTTCCATCCTGAAATGGATGGATCTGAGAAAACGCATGATGTAACCATGCCGATTTCACTTCCGCAGATTCTGACTTTGCTTCGAGATCCTCAAACAGTGCGATGAGTCGTCGCATCTCCCCATCCACTTCAAGTGGCGGACAATACTCATGGCTACTGCCGTCTTCGCGACTCGGGTTGTTGGGTGTAGTCTTGAATTTTCCTTTCTCTAACGGGATTTTGGTCTTCACCCGTTGCTGTGAATTGGGGTCGAAATAATAGGCTTCGTAATCATCCACACTGGCCATCAAAGCTTGATGAAACTGTCGAATGTCACCAATCGAAAGCGATTGGTTCCCTTTGATGAATCCAAACAATCCTTCAATTACATCCTTGTGGTCAGCCAATATCTGAAATACACTCGCCTTGCTCAAACCGTTGCTCTGCTTCGGAATCAAATTTTCAACCAGACCTGTCGCAATCATCGTCTCCGTAGCGCCCCTTCCAATTTCATATGCGCCCTCAATCTCGCCTGTAGAAATACTCCACTCTCTAGCTACCTGCTTTAGAAACTCTTGATATGTGTCCTCCCCTGCGAACTCCCGAAACTGCTGAAACACAGTTTCGAGCCCATCGGTCATCCAAGGACATTGCCACAGCTCAATTGGTTTCCAAGAGTAGTTTTTCATTTCCACTCCACAATCTTCTCAAAACCGTTCTTCGGTCTCACCCTAGAAATTTGATAGGATCACGCCGATGTACCTCGCCGCAGCTCTCCTCGCCACCCTTGTCCTGCTGGCCATTCCACTAGCCGCCCAACACGGCAGCTCCACCACCGTCAACCCCTATACCAAGCCCGCCGATATAGCCAGCGGCGCAGCCCTTTACCTCAAACAATGCGCCGGCTGCCACGGCCCAACAGGGCAGGGAGCTGGTGCCGGCCCCGCCCTCAACTCCGGCGCCTTCCGCCACGGCAGCACCGACGAAGCTCTCTTCCAAACCATCACCAAAGGCGTCCCCGGCACCACCATGCCAGCCTTCGCCCTCTCCGGCTTGCACACCTGGCAACTCGTCACTCACCTCCGCCAACTCTCCATGGCCGGCCGCACCACCAAACCCACCGGCAACCCCACAGTAGGCGAAGCCCTCTTTAAAACCAACTGCCTCAATTGCCACCGCAGCAACGGCCCAGACCTCGATGGCATCGGCAACCGCGCCTCTCTAGCCGAACTCCGCCAATCCATCCTCCAACCCAACGACACCGTCCCTCCCGAATTCTGGCGAGTCCAAATCACCCTCACGAGCGGCCAGACCCTCACCGGAATCCGCCTCAACGAAGACACCCACTCCATCCAACTACGAGACAGCCAGAACCGCCTTCAATCCCTCACGAAAGACCAGATCACCAAACTCGATTGGCTCCGCACCTCACCCATGCCGTCCTTCGAAAACAAACTCACCCCCACACAAATCGACGACCTCATCGCCTACCTCGCCTCCACCCAGAGAGAAAACCAATGATCCTCCAGCTCGCCCTCACCGCATCTCTCCTCGCCCAGGTCACTCCAGACCGTATCCGCGACGCCCAAACCAAAGAGCCCCAAAACTGGCTCACCTACAACGGATCCTACTCAAGCACCCACCACAGCCTGCTCAAAGAAATCACCCCAGCCAATGTCGCAAAGCTCGACCTCAAATGGGTCTGGCAATCGAACTCTCCAGACAAGATCGAAGCCGCTCCTCTGGTAGTCGATGGCGTCATGTACTTCACCGATCCCCCCAACGACGTAGTAGCTCTCGACGCCCGCACTGGCCGCGTCTTCTGGCGTTACACCCACACCCTCCCCTCCGGCGTCGCCCCCTGCTGCGGCCGTGTCAATCGCGGGCTCGCCATCCACGGCAACACCCTTTACCTCGGCACCCTCGACGCCCACCTCATTGCCCTCAACGCCGCAACGGGCCGCAAACTCTGGGAGACCGTAGTAGCCGACTACCGTCAAAGTTACTCACTAACAGCAGCCCCTCTAGTAATCAAAGACAAAGTCATCATCGGCCCCGCCGGCGGCGAGCTCGGCATCCGTGGCTTCGTCGCTGCCTACGACACAGCCACTGGCCGCGAAGTCTGGCGCTTCAAAACCATCCCCGAAAAAGGCGAGCCCGGCCACGAAACTTGGGGCGGCAACTCCTGGGTCCACGGCGGCGGCCCCATCTGGCTCACCGGCTCCTACGACCCCGAACTCAACCTCACCTACTGGGGCACCGGCAACCCCGGCCCAGACTGGAACCCCGGTATGCGCCCCGGCGACAACCTCTACACCGACAGCGTCATTGCCCTCGATCCTGACACCGGCAAGCTCAAATGGCACTTCCAGTTCACGCCCAACGACGGCCTCGATTTCGACGCCGCCCAAATCCCCGTCCTCGCCGACCTCGAATGGAAAGGCCGCCCCCGCAAGACCGTGCTCTGGGGCAATCGCAACGGCTTCTTCTACGTCCTTGATCGCGCTACCGGCGAATACCTCCTCGGCAAACCCTTCGTCAAACAAACCTGGGCCACCGGCCTCGACGAACGTGGCCGCCCCATGAAGGTTACCGGCATGACACCCAGCCCCAAAGGCACCCTCATCATGCCCGGCGTTCAGGGAGGCACCAACTGGTACGCACCCTCTTATAGCCCACTTACAAAGCTCTTCTATCTCACCACTTGGGACGACTATTCCGGCGTCTACTATTCCTGGCAGCAAGACTACGAACCCGGCAAATGGTTCGCCGGCGGCAGCGTTCGTGCCGACGTCCCAGCCGTCCGCCGTGTAGAGCCCAAGACCTGGCCATCCGAAGCCGCCTACGGCGCCATCCGCGCTCTCGATCCGCTAACGGGTCAACGCGTCTGGGAATACAAAACCACCGACGTCAGCGACAGCGGCCTCCTCACCACAGCGACGAACCTCCTCTTCTCCGGCAGCCGTGAAGGTCACTTCTTCGCCTTGGACGCAACAAACGGAAAACTCCTCTGGCGCCGCTACCTCGGAGGCCAAACCGCCGCCACCCCCATCACCTGGGCCATCGACGGCCACCAGTACATCTCAGTGCCCAACGGCCACGCCATCTTTACCTTCGGCCTGCCCGAATAAACTTCGTCGCATACCCCTTGCGCGGATTTTATCCCTGTGATCGACATTCCAGCCAGGTTACA
>JBIPMY010000498.1:0-4211 GCA_044376335.1 Bryobacter sp. | reverse complement strand
GACAGTTGCGTGATTTGACTCCTCAGCGCCAGCGCCTTCAAATCCCCCAACGAATAAGAAGCCGGGCGCTCCACCATACCGCCCACCGTCACCTTCCAATTCGCAAATCCAGCCGCTTCCTCAGCTTTGAAAAGAGAGTCCATCGGAGGCTTCCCATTCGGATACGGCGTCTTCGAGATTTGCTCCCGCCCAAACTCTCGCGCACTCGCCCCACTCGTAATCAGTCTATGAGCCACATAACTCAACGTCGCCCCAGGCCCATAGATCCCCTTGCCATCTGGCGGAACAAGCCCATAATGATCCGCAAGCTTCGCCGCCACCGCCAGCCCGCCAGCCGTGATTCCAGCACCAATCCATCTGCGTCTTGATAACTCACTCATCGTTAAATCCCCGCATACCAGGAATAGCCATATTCGGCATCCATTGACCCCAGCCCCTTCCCAAAACCTTTCAGACTATCGGTCGCAGTAACTTTCGCAATGTACTTCACACTCTTATAGCCCAGCTGCCTCGGCACCCGCATCCGCAGCGGCCCCCCAAACTCAGTCGGCATATCCACCCCATTCATCCCGTAGCTGATCAGTGTCTGTGGATGCATCGCCTCCTCGATATCGATGCTGTCAAACGTAAACCCCTTGATCGGCAGCGTTTCATAAACCACAAACTTGGCTAGCGGCGAAACCCCGGCCAACTTCAAGACATGCGAAAGCGCCACACCCTTCCACTCGGCAACATAACTCCAACCCTCCTCACAAGCCAGTTGCGTAATCTGGCTACTGGCCGGAAAACCCTTCAGTTCGGCAATGGAAAACGAAGCAGGCCGCTTCACCATCCCAGCCACCTCAAGCCTCCAGTCCAAAAAACCATTGGCAATCTGCTTCACAAAGATCTCATCCTTCGGCGGTTTCCCATTCGGATAAGGCGTCTTCGAAATCTTCTGAGGAGCAAACTCCCGAGCCGAAGCCCCAGCCGTCAACAGTCGATGCGTCGCATAATTCAGCGTCGCTCCCGGCCCATAGATCCCACCCCCATCTGGAGGAACCAGCCCATACTGCGCCGCAAGCCTCCCAGCTGCAGCCACACCACCCAATCCTGCCAACCCACCAACAACCAGTTTGCGACGCGTCATTCATTCCCTCCCAGCGTCATCAGGCGCATCCGCTTCCAAAATCCAGACATGTAAACCATGACAACATGCACCACCACAAACAGCACCAACGCCAGCGTTGCAAAGAAGTGAATCGTACGAGCCGATTGAAATCCACCCAGCACATCCACCAGAAACGGAAACGCAGCAGTAATCCCAGGCGACATTGCAAGCCCCGTCCACACCATCAACGGAAAGAGCAGGAAGATAACTTTCAAGTAGCTAATCCGTTGCAGCGCATTGTAGGATTTCAAGTCCTCTTCGGTCGGACGGCGAAACTTCAAATGCTCACGCAAGCTCTCCACCACCGATCCATTGGGCATGAGGTCCTTCTGAAAATGCCGGGTCACAAACCCATGCACCAGATAAAGTGAACCCGCAAAAACAAGCAACCATCCCATCTGAAAATGCAGGTAACGGCTCCATCCATTCTGGTCTGGAAGCACATAGTTGTAACCGGTCTTCACCCCGCTTCGTGAAGCTGGAATCGGAATGTCAAACAGCGAAGGCGTCAGCGAGTTGCCCTCCTCGCCCCAGTAAAACCGGGGGTGAGAGATGATAATTTCAACTCCGGTGATCAGCAAGGCAAAAAAGCACAAAGTGCCCACCCAGTGCGTGAATCGAACTACTCCGCTGTGTCGCGAATCCATTGCGCGATCCTACCACAATCAAACTTCAGGCTTCCTCTTGCGCACTCCCGTAACGCTTCACCGCTTCTGCCAATTCTGTCAACCGTAGGGGCTTGGTCAGAAAGCCCAACATCCCCGCATTGAGGCAGCTCATCCTATCCTCGGCCAATGCTCCTGCTGTGAGTGCGATGATCTTTGGCCGGCGCTCCCAGGGCGATTCTTCCAGAATCCTTTTTGTCGCCTCGATGCCGTCCATTACCGGCATGTGCACATCCATGAAGATGATGTCGTAATCCTTTTCCAACACCGCCTGAACCGCTTCTTCTCCGTCCGCCACCAGATCAATCTCGTAGCCCACCTTCTCAAACATCTTCAGAATGAGCCTTTGATTCACACGGTTATCTTCTGCCACCAAAATCTGCAACGGCAAGCCCGACACCTGCTCCACTGCCTTTTGCCCTTCAACTTCCAACGGCATCCAGCCGAGCAGTTTTCTCAAAGTCGATTGACGCATGGGCAAAAACGATTGCCCCGTGCTTCCATTTACCGCGATCACCCGAAGCCCGGGGTACTCGCCCGTAGCGAGCTCCTCTCGATCTACAAAAGCCGCATACACTCCCTCTAGCGAGCTGGCATCGAAAGCCCCTTCTACGATGTCGCAACAGCCGAGTCGACGCAGCCGGTTGCGCAGTCCCTCTCTTTCCTTCTCGTCTGTCAGCGCTAGCAGAATGCGCTCGTGCCTCGCCTCAACCATCGGGTTTTCCGCCGCCGGGGAAATGGGAATTGTGAACCTGAAAGTGGACCCTTGGCCAACTTCACTCTCTACCCAAATCTTTCCACCAAAGGCCTCAACCAGACGCCTCGAAATAGCCAGCCCAAGGCCCGTTCCACCAAAGCGTCGTGTCGTCGCCGTATCAGCCTGGCTGAACTCCTGAAAAAGCCGCCTCTGCTCCTCGACAGACAATCCGATGCCCGTATCCCTCACCGCAAAATGAAGGCTTTTGTCCTCCACTCTCACGCTCAGCCACACTCCACCACGATCGGTGAACTTGATCGCATTGGACAACAAATTCAACAGGATCTGCCGCAGCCTCACAACATCACCCAAAATCACTTCCGGCACATCAGCATCAATCGAATCCCCAAGTCGCAACCCCTTGCCTCGCGCCGCCACCGAGAGCAAAGCAAGGGTACTCTCCAGGCATTCGATCAGCGAAAACTCACGCTCCTCCAGTTTCAATTTGCCGGCTTCGATTTTTGAAAAATCAAGGATGTCGTTGATCAGCGCCAGTAGCGTCTCCCCGCTCGTGCGGATCGTTTCCAGATGTTCGTGCGCCTCCAGCGGAAGATCCATTTGCAACAACAAGTCGGTGGTTCCGATTGTCGCGTTCATCGGCGTACGAATCTCATGACTCATGTTCGCCAGAAACTCACTCTTTACCTTGGTTGCCCTTCTGGCATCGGCACTGCGTAGCTCAACCAGTTCTTCCAATTCCTTCTGCCGCACTTGCATGCGTCTGGTTCTCCCTTTTGCCACCAGCAAGCCTGCACCCAGCGATGCTCCAATCACCAGAACCAGAAACCAGTACGTCACGCGAAACCTTCGCGGCACTTGCACCTTCCTTAAGCGCTGCGCCGCTCCCCACGAGCCATCAACAGTAGCCGTCCGTACTTCAAACTCAAAATCCCCGGGAGGCAGATTCGTATACCGCACTTCTCCCTGAATCCCATCCTGCCAGGCCTGATCGTAACCAACCAGCCGGTGTTGCACACCGTTCATTCCATTCCGCTTGAAGTAGGGCACCGTGTAGCGGAAATTCAGGTCGCGTTCTCCCACAGGAAGCCTGTCTTGAATTGCCTTTCCGGGTTGGTATTCCACCGATTCCAATATTGCTTTCGCAACCGCTTCTCCCGAAAATACAAGATCTGGATTGACAGCCGTCAGGCCCTTGGTAGGAAACCATAACCTCCCATCGCGAGACCTCCAGCTCGAGGGCGTCACTCCCCCTGTGCACTCCGGATGCCGCAATCCGTCCAGCAATCCAAACGCTCTGCTGCGGATCTTCTGCAGCTTCCCGTCAGCCGCCCTCTCCAGCTCCTCCATCCATGCCACTCCTATCCCCTCAACCGAGCCCATCCACAACCGCCCAGCCTTGTCTTCAACCAGAGAAAAGATCGTCTTTGAAAACAACCCTTGCGGCAACCCTAAGTTATCCACGCGGTCCCCTCGAATTCTCAACAATCCGCTCGCTCCGGTTCCCACCCAGATACTCCCATCAGGACGCTCCACCATCCCGTAGATCGCAGAAGCAGGAGTATGAATCTTGCGCCACAAGCCCTTCTCCAAAACATGCAATCCGTTTTTGGCTCCTGCCACCCAGATTCGATGGTCGCTTGCATGCAGAATTCCATTCACCTGACTACCCCGGTAAGCC
>JBIPMY010000497.1:0-4213 GCA_044376335.1 Bryobacter sp. | reverse complement strand
CACCCTTTCCCGCGCTCTCAACTTCCCGCCTTCGCTTCGCTCCGGAACTGAAACCAGCAAGAAAGCCTTGACGAATCCGATCACTCCCACGACAATCAAAACACCAGCGTCGCTTCGCTCCGAACGTCTGATCGGAATCGTGAAAAGACTGATCGCTTTCAAATGAGAAAGGTGATCGGAATGGTGAGATTACGCACTGAGGGGATCAGAGGTGCCGGTTGTGAAATTTGGAGTGCTAGCAGTAAAGCGATCATGCAGTGAGTGGTTTGTGTGAGGAGAGTGGATCGAGTCCTGGATGAAAGCCGTCCCATGGGAGGTCGCAGGGCGATTCCCGTGGGACGGCTTTGGGTTGAAGTTAGCCTAATTGAGCCGCTTCACAATCATCTGTGCCCCGGCGCTTGGCGAAAGAGCCAAAGTCATGGCGACGGCACTGTTGTTGCGAATGGTAATTACATCGCCGGCGGCAAGTTGCAGAATAGTCCTTCCGGACATCTACCCTGTTGCAGTCAAAGCCGGGACCATAGTTCCCGCATCAACACTTCCGTTGACTGCGACTGCTATAGCGCTACCGACTCCGGCAGTGAAGGAAACCGAGTACAAAACTTCATAAGTTCCCGAAGTCGGAACAGTAGTTGTTGAAGATCCAGCGGTGTGAATTATCCCTATTGATGGTCCATTGTTGCTGAAACCAATATCTGAACCGCCAACAACTGTTGCGGTGCCAATGGTGGCGAGTTGATAAATGGAGCCAAATGAAGCAAGCCCGCCGCCTGAGGCACCAGCCGGACCCTGAGGGCCCGTTGCACCGGTGGCACCAGTGGCTCCGGTCGAACCTGCTGGGCCAGGGACGCCCTGCAAGCCCTGGATTCCCTGGGCGCCGGCGGGTCCAGTTGCACCGGTTGGACCTGCTGGACCAGCGGGGCCAATCGGACCGGCTGGTCCTGCTGGACCCGTTGCTCCTGCGGCACCGGCTGGTCCTGTGGCACCGGCTGGACCTGTTGCGCCGGCTGGTCCTGTTGCGCCGGCAGGACCTGTAGCGCCAGTAGGACCGGTCGGACCGGTGGAGCCAGAGAAACCCTGGTCTCCCCTAGGCCCAGCAGGCCCAGTAAGGCCCGGGACGCCTTGCGGCCCGACAGGGCCCTGGGGACCGCTTGCGCCGACGGGACCGGCTGGACCGGCTGGACCTTGGGGGCCAACTAATCCTTCGAGGGCTTCACTGACAGCGGGGACTACATTCGCCTGAAGCACTTTCCATTCGGCACCAAATCTGCCATCTGCGGGAGACTTCAGAACAAGAATTGAAATACCGCTCTCAACAGGGCTGTTCATCTTTAGCGTCAATTGAACGCTATCGGCCACAGACCAGGACGTTCCCGGCCCGGCATATGTCAGGCGCAGGACTCCGCTGGAGTCGATATTTGCCGTAAGATGATCACCGGCCAAACCAGGCCCTTGCAGTTGGATAGCCGACGTGGAGCGGAGACTTCCTCCGCGGAGGTCGGTAAAAATTTCGAATACATCGCCCGTTCTCAGAGGAGTACCTGGCCCGGCGGTTGCGCCAGTAATCGTAAGAACGATTTCGGAGGTTTTCCCTACCTGGAGCGTGTGAGGTGAGACCAGCATTCGGAGTTCCTGCGGGGAACTTTGCGCCACGACAGGTGCTGGAAACAGAAGTGCGACACCAGTTAGCAGGGCGCACGAGACAGCGGATTGCATCAACTCTTGTCCTCGCTTCTTGCTTACTGATGCCCGGCTTTGAAACTTCTGATTCAGGCTCTTTACTTAAACGCAGGCATGCAAGAATCTGACTCAAGCATAGTCTAAAGTGAAGACTTATTAAAGAATTGAGTAATCAGTCCAACAATATTTGTTAGTGATTGACAAATGTAAACACGTTAGGGAACGCGCCATTTGTAGGCTGTCGCGTTGGAGTACATATAGCCGTTTGTATCACCCTATGGGTGTAGCATCGGCGCCATTAAGGTGACTAAGCTTTATTTCTAATAATGGCCAGAACAATATCTCATTGCTTTCCATTTCAGAACGTCAAAGAACTCAATTACAACCTGATAGCGAAAGATGCCGACGTGAACGCGCGGGTAATCGGCCTTCCGCATCGGGAGACGCCCCTGCACTGGGCCGGAAGCAGCGATGACGTAGAAGCGTTGGACACGCTTCTACGTCATGGGGCAGATATGGAAGCCGTTGGTGGAATCATCGGTGGGGGTAGGCTGCTGGCTGATGCCGTAGCTTTTGCCACCTGGAAAGCTGCACTCCGACTGAAACGACAACGTGCATGCATGCGATAAACTCACACAGGTAGAGGCAATCTGCTCGAACAGCAATGGCAGACTTTCTTGCCACGTTCTCAGGATGATTCAACTTCATCACATCGCTACCGCTGCAGTTTTCGTAGGGGCCGCAATTCTTTGGTGGCTTTTCGTTCGAGCTGCGGACGAGCTATTTCGATGTGGAGAAATGGAAGAACAAATTGACCCCATTAGTTCCACCTTCGCGTGGATGAGGCTGAACCGAGTCATCCTGAAAAGTCACAATCGCAATTGGAGTGTGGTGGCGGCTAAGTGGGTGATCTATTCGATGCGGGGCATTGCTCTTGTTGTAGTTCTATCGATTCTTTGGCGGATGATGAAATGACCTCGGGTCTGATTGAGTTTGATAATTGGATGTCTCGATAACTTTGTTTACTAATGACTGTGTTAGAAGTAAATGATGCTCCGATTCCGCGCCCAGATCATTGGCTCACCTGATGCAACAGATATTCGTCCCAAAGCCTTGAATGAGCACGGGGCGGTAACTGGAGCGGCTACAGACGCAAACCGGCGTGGGCGGGCTTTCGTTTGGTCGGGAAATTCGTTCACATTCCTGCCCACGCTTGGGGGCCTCACTGCTATCGGCTACGCCATCAACCGGTATGGCATGGTGGCAGGCAGTTCACAAATTCAGGATGGCCAAGAAAGAGCTTTCCTCTATGCGGCTGGGCGCATCCGAAATCTGGGTACCCTTGGTGGGAATATCTCGATTGCCGTTGCCCTGAACGACCGGGGGGTTGCGGCAGGGGCTCCGCGATTGCCAACAACTCCTTTCGCGCTTTCGTTTATTCGGCAGGATTCTTGCGCTCGCTGGGCAGTTTGGGCGGGGTTCATTCGAATGCCGTTGCAATCAATAACTCAGGCCATATTGTGGGCTCTGCGGGCTCAAATCGCTCTCCTGCTGCGCAGGCCTTTCTGTTTCAGCGCGGTAGAGTGATTTCCCTTGGCACACTTGGAGGCGAGTCCTCTGAGGCAACCGCTATTAACGATGCATCTACGATCGTCGGTGTCTCAAGGAATGCGCAGAATGAGCGGGGGATGTTTCTTTATGAGCGCGGCCAGATGAACCTGTTGGGTGAGTTCCAGCCTTATGATCAGCGGCCGATGGCGATCAATGACCGGAGAATCGTTGTGGGTGTAACGGCTGATGCTAGCGGAATTTCTGCTCAGGCCTTCTTGTGGGCCAACGGGGTGTTTTACGACCTGAATCAACTCACCACAAACCTGCCACACACAAAGCTTGCCGTTGCCCTTGGCATCAATGCAGCGAACCAGATTCTCGCCAGCGCCACCGATGGCAATCACTATCTTCTTCACCCAGTGGCGTAGCGCTTAGAAATTTTCTTTGAGGACTCAAGTCGCCGAGGTGTGGGCCTGGTTACTCATTTGTGGGAAGTCGTCCACGACGCTGGTGCCAAGCTAGAAGAGGTTTATTTTGAGTTTTCTCGCGCGAGTGACTCATGGAGCAAGCTCTTGATATATGTCTGGTAGGGCAGGCCTTTTGCTGCGGCAAGTTTGTTTGCGATCGCCAGGTCAACGGCACTTAGCCGAATACTGATATGGCGCGTTTGTGGCCGAGATAGTAAGCCGCGAACGCCTGTGGCCCATTGGCTGTCTGTGATTTCGGGAATGTCGCTGAAGTCGATTTTTTCATCGGGCATTGCAGCAAGCGCTTCGAGTTCTTTTTTCTGCTTTTTAGAGGGCATAACGTCTCCGTTCTGAGGGACTTGCTTTTCGGGCAGAGATGATGCGAATCACTTCATTGCCTTCACTATCGTTGAATGTATGTGCGACTGTCAGAATTACAACAGCGTCTGCGCTGCCGAGGCTTTGCCAGCGTTCTTCGCCGTCCACGTTCCGTTCAGGAAACGAGACCACATGAG
>JBIPMY010000496.1:0-4218 GCA_044376335.1 Bryobacter sp. | reverse complement strand
AGCAAACCCCAACTGGCAATGTCATGCTCTTCGCCTTCCCCCGCAAAGAACTCCAGATCACTCCCGAAGACAAACAGGTCACCTTCAAAACCACTATGGGCCCCATGGAGATCTCGGTAAAGTTCAACCTGAAAGACATGGTCTTCGACCAGAAACTGTCGCTCTAAAATAGTAAAAGGCGGCCCGTGAGGGCCGCCCTTTCCGTTCGAACGTGGTTGAAGTTACTTGACTTCGACGGTTGCACCGGCGTCGACAAACTTCTTCTGCATTGCTGCAGCTTCTTCCTTGGTCACGCCTTCCTTGACAGTCTTGGGGGCGCCATCGACGAGGTCTTTGGCTTCCTTCAGACCGAGCGCGGTGATTTCGCGTACGACCTTGATGACGTTGATCTTGTTTGCGCCAGCGCCGGTGAGTACAACGGTGAATTCCGTCTTCTCTTCAGCGGCCGGGGCGGCGGCGCCCGCGGCAGGAGCGGCTACAGCGACGGAAGCGGCAGCTGCCGATACGCCGAGCTTTTCCTCGAGCATTTTTACGAGTTGAGATGCCTCAAGAAGGGTGAGGCCCTGGATTTGTTCCGAGATTGCGTTGATGTCAGCCATTTTCATCTACTCCGATTGAATTTATCTGTTACTGATTGAACTTGTTTTCTTGTACGCCTTGGTCGATGACCACAGCAAGGTTCCGGCCCACGCCATTGACGGCAGAGACCAAACGCTGTGCTGGCGCGTTGATGAGGTAAAGCAGTTTTGCCAGAACCTCTTCACGCGAGGGCAGATTGGCCAGATCGTTGATCGATGCTACTTCAACGACTCGCCCCTCGACAAAACCCGCCTTAAACGTAAAGGTCGGATTCGTCTTGGCGTATGTCACGAGTGCTTTTGCGAGCGCGACTGGGTCGCCATTCGTATAAGCAATCGAATTCATTCCCTTGAGCCCGGTCACAGCAGGAGCAATGGCAAGGCCTTCGCTCGCTTTTTCCGCGAGGGTGTTCTTGATGACTTTGTAGCTGCCACCTACGCCACGAATCGTCTTACGCAATGCGTAATCCTGGGCGACGGTCAGCTTTTCAAAGCCAGTTACGAAGACATTGGGCGACTCGACGAGAGCCTGCTTAATGGCTTCAAAATCTTTTTGTTTGTCGACTTTATTCTTCATGGTTGCTGATCCTTAAACCGCGATGGCCAGTTTCGAAGAAACGTCAGAGATATCAATGCTGATACCAGGTCCCATCGTGGAACACAGTGTCGCACTCTTGACGTACTTGCCCTTGGCGGCGGATGGTTTGGCGCGCAATACCGCAGTGATGAGGCTTTCGGCATTCTCGATCAGCTTCGCAGTTTCAAACTGCACTTTGCCGATCGGAGCGTGGATAACACCCGTCTTGTCGACGCGGAATTCCACCTTACCTGCTTTAACTTCATTTACTGCTGTCGTTACGTCCGTGGTGACCGTTCCCGTTTTCGGGTTCGGCATAAGACCACGCGGGCCAAGCACCTTACCGAGACGCGCCATGGAGCGCATCATGTCGGGGGTGGCAATCACCGCATCGTAGTCGAGCCAGTTCTCTTTGATGATCTTTTCGATAATCTCATCCCCACCAAAGAAGTCCGCTCCGGCCGCTTCGGCCTCGCGCACTTTCTCACCGGAGGCGATGACGAGAACCTTCTTGGATTTTCCGAGGCCGTTGGGCAATACGACCGTGCCACGAACCATTTGGTCCGCGTGCTTGGGGTCGACGCCAAGGCGCATGTGAATCTCAACGGTTTCGTTGAATTTCGTGAATTTAATTTTCTGGGCGAGGCCAACGGCTTCAGTCACGGAGTACGTCCGAGCTTCCACCTGCTTGGCTGCGGCCAAGTATTTTTTACCCTGTTTTTGAGCCATGTTTCGTTTTTTTCGAACGGTTTACTACTTGAATACAACTGATGACGATGAGCGAGGGCCTCATCAAAAAGAGGAAATCTTTGAGTGGTCCAAACGGCTTCTAGGCACGAACTACGGCCTGTCTGCCTCCCAAACGAAGGAACCGACCTAACGATTATAACAATTTATCCCCGGATTGCAAGTTTCGCCCCAATCCCAACAATGAGAAGATGTGTGGTCATGAAAGCATTTCTCTGTGTATTGCTCGCGAGCCTCGCCTCAGCAGCAGAAACCGATCTCGCCCGCACCGTCCTCACAGAAGAACTGCAAAAACGCACCGGCCTCACCCTCCCCAACGTACAATTCGAAATCAAAAAAGACGAACCAGACCTTGGCCCCGAAGGCTACTCGCTCGAAGTCAACTCTACCATCCGCATCGCCGCCAGAACCGAACGCGGCCTCCTCTACGGCGTCGGCGCACTCATCCGCCACCTCAACTGGGCCCCCGGCAAACTCCCCATCCCCAGCCCCATCTCCATAAAGTCCAACCCAACCTCCAAAATCCGCGGCCACCAGCTCGGCTACCGCGCCGCCGCCAACAGTTGGGATGCATGGACCGTCGCCCAATACGACCAATACATCCGAGACCTCGTCCTCTTCGGCGTCAACGCCATCGAAAACATCCCCTTCCAGGACGAACGCGTCGCCCCCCTCATGAAAATCTCCCGCCGCGAGATGAACCGCGAAATCAGCCGCATCTGCAAAAAGTACAACATCGAATACTGGATCTGGCTCCCGGCCGACTTCGAACTCAAAGAAACACACAAACGCGAAGCCTTCCTGAAACGCTTCGAAGAAATGGTCGCCGAAACCCCGCAACTCGACGGCGTCTTCGTCCCCGGCGGCGATCCCGGCGACAACCCTCCAGACCTCGTAATGCCCTTCCTCGCCGATCTCGCCGCCCGCACTCCAGCCAAAATCTGGCTCTCCCTCCAGGGCTTCCGTAGCGAAAAAGAAGACTACGCCTACAAGTGGATCAACGACAACCGTCCCAAGTGGCTCGGCGGCCTCGTCGCCGGCCCCTCCAGCCCACCCGCAGCTCGCTCCAGAGAACGCCTCCCCCGCGAATACGGCCTCCGTCTCTACCCCGATCTCACCCACAACAAGATCTGCCAATACCAGGTCCCCAACCTCGATCAGGCCATCGCACTCACTCTCGGCCGCGAAGCTATCAACCCCCGCCCTGCTGAATTCACACGCATCCACAACCAGTTCGTCGGCAACAGCAACGGCTTCATCAGCTACTCCGACGGCGTCCATGACGACGTCAACAAGATCGTCTTCAGCGCCCTAAGCTGGAACCCGAATCAAGACCCGCGCAGCATCATGATCGACTACGCTCGCACTTACCTCTCAACCGAACACGCCGAAGCAATAGCCGACGCCATCCTTGCCCTTGAACGCAACTGGCGCGGCCCCCTCATCGACAACGGCAACGTCGAAGCCACCCTCCTCATGTGGGACAAACTGGCAGCCAGCCTCCCGAAGCTCAACACCAACTGGCGCTGGCAAATGCTCCAACTCCGCGCCGTCTACGACACCTTCGTCCGCCGCCGACAAATCCACGAGCGTACCCTCGAAGCCCAGGCCAACGCAATCCTCCTCCGCAAAGACCTCACCGCCGACAAGGCCATGGATGCAGCCCTTAACACCATCGGCCAATGGCCTCGCCACACCAAGCTCCGAGACCGCATCGTAGACCTCTGCGAGCAACTCTTCCAATCCATCGGCCTCCAAACCAGCGTCACCAAATACCAGGCCAGCGGCACAGAACGCGGTGCCGTCCTCGACTTCGTAGACTACCCCCTAAACAACCGCTACTGGCTCGAAGACCAGTTCCGCACAATCAGAGACCTCCCAACCGAAGAAGCCAAACGCACCCGCCTCACCGCGATCGCCACCTGGGAATCCCCAGGCCCCGGCAGCTTCTACGACGACCTCGGCAACGAAGGTCTCTCCCCCCACACCGAAATGGATGATCGGGACGAACCCATGTTCTGGTGGCTCGATCAGGGCATGAGCCGCCTCCGCCTCTCCTCCCAAACCACCATGTGGCCCAAGCGCCTCAGCTACGAAGGCATCAACCCCACCGCCCGCTACACAGTCAAAACCGGCGGCCAGGGCAAGAGCCTCCTCAGCATCGACGGCAAGCCCGTCACCGGCCAAAAGAAAGACGACTTCTTCGAATTCGAGGTACCCGCAGAAGCCCTCGCCGACGGCCGTCTCGAACTCACCTGGGAGATCCCCAAAGACGAATCCCATCTCAACTGGCGCCAGCGCTCTCGCCTCGCCGAA
>JBIPMY010000141.1:0-13625 GCA_044376335.1 Bryobacter sp. | reverse complement strand
AGGGAGACCTGTACGTCTGCCAGTGGAATAGCGGCAATGTTTATCCATACAAGCTGCATCGGGAAGGATAGTGATGAACGAGACAAGACGGTACTTTCTTGGGCAGGCTTCAGGGGTCTCTATCGGGGCGATGGCCTTATCGTCATTGATGGCAGATGAGACGCCAATTGGTTTGCCGGGGCTGCCACACTTTGCGCCGAAGGCGAAGCGGGTGATCTTTCTCACGCAGTCTGGCGGGCCTTCGCAGATCGAGTTGTTTGACCACAAGCCTGAGTTGATGAAGTGGGCTGGCAAAGAACTGCCTGATTCCGTGCGGCAGGGCCAGCGCGTGACGACGATGACGGCGAACCAGAAGCAGCTGGTGATGCCATCGATCACCAAGTTTGGACGCTATGGCCAGAGCGGGGCCACGGTTGGGGAATGGCTGCCGCACCTTTCGCGGATTGTGGATGAAGTGTGTTTTGTGAAGTCGATGCATACCGACCAAATCAATCATGCTCCGGCAATGACGCAGTTTCTGACTGGGCATCAATTGCCGGGACGGCCGAGTATGGGGGCCTGGATGAGTTATGGGCTGGGCAGTGTAAACCGGAATCTGCCCGAGTATGTCGTGATGCTGTCGAAGATGCAGAGGCCGAGTGATCAACCGCTCTATGACCACTACTGGGGCAGTGGATTTTTGCCCTCCCGCTATCAGGGCGTTAAGTTGAGAAATGCGAAGGATCCGGTGCTGTATTTGCAAGACCCCGAGGGCCTGCCGCGGCAGATCCGGCGCGGGATGCTGGACGGTATTGGGGAGCTGAATCAGAAGCGGCTGAAGGAGACTGGAGACCCGGAGATCGCAACAAGGATCCGGCAATATGAAATGGCTTTCCGCATGCAGACAAGCATTCCGGAAGTGAATGATCTGAGCAAGGAGCCGGCTGAGACCTTTGAGCTCTATGGCCCGGATTCACGCAGGCCTGGGAGTTATGCAGCGAACTGCATAATGGCCCGGCGTCTGGCCGAAAGTGGTGTGCGGTTCATTCAGCTTTTTCATCCAGACTGGGATCATCACAGCAGGCTGCCTTCGTGGTGCACGGCGCGGTGCCGGGATACTGACCAGGCAAGCGCAGCATTGGTGCTGGATCTGAAGCGTCGCGGGATGCTGGATGACACGCTGGTGATTTGGGGTGGAGAGTTCGGCCGGAGCGTGGCAGGGCAGGGGCAGTGGGACAGTATTGAAGCAGGCCGTGATCATCACCCGCGTGCCTTTACGGTTTGGATGGCCGGTGGAGGGGTAAAGCCCGGGATCAGCTACGGTGCTACCGACGAATTCAGTTTCAACGTTGTCGATTCGCCTGTGCATGTGCGGGACCTGCATGCGACTGTGATGCATTTAA
The DNA here is from genome assembly GCA_044376335.1 of Bryobacter sp. Taxonomy (GTDB): domain Bacteria; phylum Acidobacteriota; class Terriglobia; order Bryobacterales; family Bryobacteraceae; genus Bryobacter. Next base: position 12,243 of record JBIPMY010000141.1, on the reverse strand, counting down.
TGGGTATCGATCACTCGAAATTCACATATCGATTCCAGGGACTGGACTTCCGGCTGACTGGTGTTGAGCCATCGAGGGTGGTGCGCGGAATTCTGGCCTGACCGGATCGGAGTATCCTGTCTCAATGAAGATTGCGTTGCTGTTGCTCGCCGGGACGCTTGGGCTTTCTGCTGCCAAGAATGTCGAGATTCTATGGGATTCGTTTGGGGTGGCGCATGTGTATGCCCAGGACAAGGAGGGCATGTTCTATGGCTATGGGTATGCCCAGATGCAGAGCCACGCGAATTTGATTCTGAAGCTGTATGGGGAATCGCGCGGGCGCGGGGCTGAATACTGGGGGCCGAAGGGGCTGGAGCTCGACAAGTGGGTGCATGTGAATCAGGTACCCGAGCGGGCCGAGAACTGGTACCGGATGCAGTCCCCGGAGTTCAAGAAATATCTGACCGCTTTTGCCGACGGGATGAATGAGTATGCCAAGCGGCACCCGGAGGCGATTGGGGCGGAGTACAAGCAGGTGTTGCCGATTGAGCCGGTGGACAGCCTGATGCATGTGCACCGGATTGTGCACTTCAGCTATGTGTCGTCGCAGGCAAGAGTGACTGCTGCAGGGACGGGACGGCCTGCGAATCTGGGGGCGCTCGCGTCGAATGCCTGGGCGATCATGCCGAAGAAGAGCGAGAAGGGGACCCCGATGATGCTGATGAATCCGCATCTTCCGTGGCAGGACTGGTACACGTATTACGAGATTCACTTGAACGGGCCGGGTGCAAATTTGTATGGGGCGAGCCAGATCGGCTTCCCGGTGTTGCGCTTCGTGTTTAGCGATTATCTGGGCTTTACGCAGACGGTGAATTCGCTTGATGCGAGTGACCTTTACAAGATCACTCCCGATGGAGATGGCTATCGCTTTGATGGCGAGAAGAAGGCCTATCAACACGTAAAGGCAGTGATCAAGGTGAAGGGCGGGGCTGATGTGGTGATGGACATCAAGAAGACGGTTCATGGCCCGGTTGTGTGGGATCAGGATGGGAAGGTGCTGGCGATGAAGACGGGTGGGCTTGATCGTCCCTTCTTGCTCGAGCAGTACTGGAAGATGGCGATTGCCAAGAACTTTGCCGAGTATCAGGCGCAGGTGGCGCGGCTTGAGGTGCCAACCTTCAACATCACTTATGCCGACAAGGATGGGCATGTGATGTATCTGTTTAACGGGACTCTGCCGAAGCGCAAGAGTGGGGACTTGGCTTATTGGGCTGGGGTTGTGCCTGGCGACACCAGTGATACCTTGTGGACCGACTATCACTCTTATGGTGAGCTGCCGAAGATGATTGATCCGCCTTCGGGCTGGGTGCAGAATACGAATGATCCGCCGTGGACTTCGACTTTGCCGGCGATGGACTTTACGAAGTATCCGGCCTATGCTTCCGGGACAGATTACACGATGCGGTCGCGGTCTTCTTTGCGGATGTTGAGCAAAGATGAGAAGTTGAGCTTCGAGAAGATGGTGGCTTATAAGCACTCGACGCATCTTGAGATGGCAGACCGGATGCTGGATGATCTGCTGGCTGCGGCACCTGATAGCGCGGCGAAGAAGGTGCTGGCGGCCTGGGATCGCAATGCAGATAACGCGAGCCCAGGGGCGATCTTGTTTGAGACATTGATGCGTGGGTTTCGGCCCGTGTTTACAGTTCCTGCAGACCCGAAGGATCCTTTGAAGACTCCGATGGGGCTCAAGAATACTGCGGCTGGAGTTGAGGCCCTAGCTAAGGCGGCTGTTGAAGTTGAGAAGAACTTCGGCAAGCTGGATGTGGCCTATGGCGATGTGAACCGCTTCAAGTTTCGCGGAGCTGATTTTCCCGGGAATGGGGCGGATGGTGCGCTTGGGGCCTTCCGGGTGATTCGTTTCGGACCGAACCGCGCGCCGGTTCATGGCGACACTTTTGTCGCGCTGGTGGAGTGGCTCAAGACCGGGCCTCATGCCCAGGTGCTGGTGAGCTATGGAAACTCATCGCAGCCGGGCACGAAGCATGATGTGGACCAACTGCCGCTGCTGAGCCAGAAGAAGCTTCGCGAGGCATGGCGATTGCGTAAGGACGTCGAGATGCATCTCGAATCCAAAGACGTGTTCTAGTTGATGATCTTGTCGAGGAGTTCGTAGCGGTTCCGGGTTTGATCGGTTTTTGCTTCGGGCTTCTCGTCGAGCACCATGTATTGGCCGGTTTTGACTTCAGGCCATTTGGGGAGGCCTTTGCCGTTGGGGTTGCCGGTTTTGATGAAGTTGGCGAAGTACTCTTGCATGGCCTTGGAGGTGGCGAAGTCGGCTGGTTCCCAGGCGTAGACTTTGTTTGATTCGAGGTTGCCGAGGGCGTATTCGATTTCGGCGGAGTGGACTGCGCCCTTGGGACGGGGTGCTGGTGGTGCGCCACTATTTCGCGTAACGCCTCCGGCCATGTTGGCGGTGGCACCGGCGAACTCGGGTGTCATCTTGGGGCGGGGGCGTGTGTAGTAGTAACGATAAACTGGCTTGCCGCCGGTCTTGACGGCGTTCTCGATCCAGCGCCAGGTGGAGAGGCCGGTGAAGCGGTCTCCGGCGAGTTGGGTGGCTACGGCTTCGACTTCTTCGTCTTTGGTTACGGGGTAGGCCTTGAGGAGCTCGGCGGCGTGTTCGGGGTAGAGCCTTTCGACGGCTGCTTTGAAGCTGGCGACGGTTCTTGGTTCATTGCCGAGGACGGTGCGGATGTTCTGTTCTTCAGAGTTCCAGCCGGCGAGGAGGGGGACGTGGGCCTGTTTGCCTGCGGCGAAGAGCTTGGCCGGGGACTCGGGGAAGAAGTAGCCGTCGGTGATGACGTTGAAGCGGGGAGCGCCGGGTTTGCCTACGGCTTCGAGGAGTTGTTTGGCGGGGATCTTGCGGAGGTCTTCGAGGGTGTTGAGGTTTAGAGACTTTGCAAATTTCTCGCCTTGCTCTTCGGCTTGTTTGAGAGTGGTGCGGGCGTTGGCTGAGAGGGCAGAGCCGCTTTCGCCGATGGCACCTACGATGAGGTCTCGCGATAGGGGTGAGACCATCTGTGCGCTTGAGGAGGTGGAGCCTGCGGATTCACCGGCGATGGTGATGTGGTTGGGGTCTCCACCGAAGGCGGCGATGTTGTTCTTGACCCAGCGGAGGGCTGCGGCTTGATCGAGGAGGCCCCAGTTGCCTGAGGCTTTGTGTTTCGATTCGGCGGTGAGAGCCGGGTGGGCCAGGAAGCCGAAGATGCCGAGGCGGTAGTTGACTGTGACCGAGACGATGCCTTTGCGGGCCATGCTCTCGCCGTCGTAGCGGGGCTCTGAGGCGTCGCCGGCCTGGAAGCCGCCTCCGAAGAAGTAGACAAGCACGGGAAGACGGTCTTTGGTGGACTTCATGGGCGTCCAGATGTTGAGGTGGAGGCAGTCTTCACTCATGCCCTTGGCCCGGAAGTTCATGTCGCCGAAGAGTGGGAGCTGCATGCACTGCGGGCCGAAGCTTTTGGTGTCGAGACTCGCATCCCACGGCCCTGCGGGGACGGGCGGGGCGAAGCGCAAATCGCCGACTGGGGGCTTGGCGTAGGGGATGCCGCGGTAGATCTTCACTCCTGTTGAGGTTTCGCCTTCAAGGGAGAGCATGAGCAATGCGAGGTGCGCGATCATGTGCCCGACTTTATCGCATTTGGCGGCGGAATCAAGGGGGCCTCTTTTGCGGTGGCCAGAACGATGGTGGTTCTGGTTCTTGCTAGGCCGGGGATGGACTTGAGGATTTCGCTTAGAAAGTGGTCGAGGTCGCGGGTGGAGGCGGAGACTACTTTGAGGAGATAGTCTTCGTTGCCAGCGGTGTGGTGGATCTCGAGGACTCGCTCGAGCTTCATGACTTCTTTGAGGAAGTCGGCCCGGCGGGCGGGGCGGTCGAGGATTACCGAGACGTAGGCGGTGAGGGGGTAGCCAACTTGTTCGGGGTCCAAGCGTGCGGAATAGCCAAGGATCACGCCGCGCTCCTCAAGACGGTGGACACGGTCTGCGGCGGCTGGTGGGGAGTAGCGGATGAGTTGTGCGAGTTCAGCCCAGGAGGAGCGGGCGTTTTTGACCAGTGCTCGCAAAAGTTTCGAATCTAAAGTTGAGAGTGGCTCCATCTTTTGAATCGTAAGTCATTGTGAGTGGTTTCGCTAGGATATGGGCATGGAAGATTTCATCAGCCGGTTTGAGGCCGGGACGCTTAGGAAGGAAGAATGGACTCATGCGGCGCATTTGCGGATGGCGGCCTGGTATGTTTTTAACTTTTCGCCCGAGGAGGCTGGGGAGAGGATTCGTCGCGGGATCCGGCATTTGAATGTTTGCCTGGGCGGGCAGAATACCGAGGATTCGGGGTTTCATGAGACCCTCACGGAGTTTTGGATTCGTGAGGTCAGGGCTCATGGGCCCGAAGGTGTGACTGAGTTGCCTTCGGATTTGTGGAAGCGCGATTATCCGACCGATATTGTGAAGGACCGGCGGGCTCGGCGTGAGTACGTCAGGCCAGGAGTGGCTTGACGACTTTGCCGAAGACGTCGGTTAGACGGAAGTTGCGGCCTTGGAATTTGTAGGTGAGTTTGGTGTGGTCGAGGCCGAGACAGTGCAGGAGAGTGGCCTGCAGGTCGTGGCAGTCCAGAGGGTCTTTGACGATGTTGTAGCCGTAGTCGTCGGTTTCTCCCCAGACCTGGCCGGGCTTGATGCCTCCGCCGGCCATCCAGATTGAGAAGCATCTTGGGTGGTGGTCTCTGCCGTAGTCGGCTTCCGTTAGACGGCCTTGGCAATAGACGGTGCGGCCGAATTCTCCTCCCCAGACTACTAGGGTGTCGTCCAGCATTCCTCGCTGCTTCAGGTCTGTCACCAGGGCGGCTGAGGCCTGGTCTACTTCTTTGCAGCGCTTGGGCAGGCCGGTTTGGAGGCCGCCGTGGTGATCCCAGTCGCGGTGGAAGAGCTGGATGGTTCTTACGCCTCGTTCGGCCAGGCGCCTTGCCAGGAGGGCGTTGGCGGCGAAGGTGCCGGGCTTTCTTGCGTCTTCGCCGTAGAGGTCGAAGGTGGACTGCGGTTCCTTTGAGAGATCGGTTAGCTCGGGGACGCTAGCTTGCATCTTGAAGGCCATTTCGTATTGGGCGATGCGCGTCGAGATCTCGGGGTCGGCGTAGCTGTCTAGCTGTTGCTGGTTGAGTTGATTTAGCGTGTCGAGGTAGGCGCGGCGATCGTCTCGGGTCATGCCTTGGGGGTCGCTCAGGTAGAGGACTGGGTCGCCTACGGAGCGGAATTTTACGCCCTGGTATTTCGAGGGGAGGAAGCCGGAGCCCCAGAGGCGGTCGTAGAGCGGTTGGCCGCCGACGCCCTGGCCGGGGGAGATCATGACTACGAAGGCGGGGAGGTCTTCTGATTCGGCACCGAGGCCGTAGCTGAGCCAGGAGCCCATGGAGGGACGGCCGGCGATTTGAGCACCGGTGAGGAGGAAGGTGACGGCGGGGTCGTGGTTGATCGCTTCAGTATGGAGGCTGCGGACGATGGTGATGTCGTCGGCGATCTTGGCGGTGTGTGGGAGAAGGTCGCCGATCCAGGCGCCGTTTGAGCCGTGTTGCTTGAAGCCGAAGCGGGAGGGGACAACGGGGAAGTTCGCTTGTGTGGCCGACATGCCGGTGAGGCGCTGGCCGTTGCGGATGGATTCGGGGAGGTCCTGATTCGCGTATTTGGTGAGCTGGGGCTTGTAGTCGAAGAGTTCGAGTTGCGAGGGGCCGCCCGATTGGAAAAGGTAGATGATGCGCTTGGCCTTGGCGGGGAAGTGCGTGGGGAGGCCTTTGCCCATGAGCTGAGTGAGGGCGTTGAGGCCGAGGGCGGAGCTGGTGAGGAATTTGCGGCGGTCCATCTTTATTGCCTTGTGATCGTTTCGTCTAGGTTGAGGAGCATGCTTGCGATTTGGGTCCAGGCGGCTAGCTCGGTGCGGGGGAGCTTGCGGGGCATGGGGGCTTCGCCTTGATCGAGGAGGGCGATTGCGTCTTTGGGGTTGGCTTCGAAGCGTTTGGTGAAGCGGGCTTTGGCAGCTTCAATGAGTGCCTGTTCTTTTGGGGTTGGCTTACGGCTCAGGACTAGCTGGTAGGCGTAGTCGATGGGCTTGGGGCCGCCTTCTTTGATGATGCGCTCGGCCAGCTTTCTTGAGGCTTCAAGGAAGGTGACGTCGTTCATCAAGTTGAGGGCCTGGAGGGGGGTGTTGGTGCGGGTTTCGCGGACGGTGCAGGCTTCGCGACTGGGGGAGTCGAAGTTCATCATCGAGGGAGGCGCGATGGTGCGCTTCCAGAAGGTGTAGAGGCTGCGGCGGTAGAGGTCGCCGCCGTGGTCTTGCGGGTAGGCGCCTCCTCCCGATAGCTCTTGCCAGAGGCCGGCGGGCTGGTAGGGTTTGACGCTCGGGCCGCCCTGCTTTTCGACGAGAAGGCCGGATACGGTGAGCGCGTTGTCGCGGATCATCTCAGGGGCTAGACGGAAGCGCGGGGCGCGGGCGAAGAGACGGTTCTCGGGGTCTTTTGTCAGGAGCTCCTGAGTGAGTTTGGAGCTTTGCCGGTAGGTGTCGCTCATCACGATTTGCTTGATGGTTTGCTTGACGTTCCAGCCGCTGTTTACGAAGTCGACGGCGAGGGTGTCGAGGAGTTCCTGATGGAGGGGCCATTCGCCCTGGGAGCCGAAGTCTTCGACGGTTTTGACGATGCCGATGCCGAAGAGCATTTGCCAAAAGCGGTTGACGGTGACTCGGGCCAGGAGGGGGTTGTCTTTGGAGACGAGCCAATTGGCGAGGCCTAGACGGTCTTTGGCATTGCTGGCGGGGAGGGCCGAGGGGGTGGCTGGCTCGACTGGATCGCCGTAGGCGTCGTAGGCTCCGCGTTTGAGCAGAAAGGCCTGGCGCTTGGGGCCTTCGCGCATGATCATCAGCGTGGGGAGGGTCTTGAGATAGTCGTCGTATTCGGTCTGGATGGCGCGGAGGGTTGTTAGCTCGGCGGGCTTGGTTTGATCGAGGTAGGCGAGGCGGAGTTTTTCTGGAGAAGCGGAAGGGGCGAGGGCGATGACTTCTTGTGGGGTGAGCTCTCGTTTGAAGATGCGGACGTCTTTGATTTCGCCTTTGAAGGACATGCCGTTGCCGGCGCCGATCTTGAGTGGGTGCTTGAAGTTCATCGGCCAATTGAGCTCGTCGAAGAGAACCTTGAGCTTCTGAGGCTTGCCATCGATGTAGATGTGAACGCCTTTGGCGTAGCGGCTGCCGTCGTAGGTGGCTACAATGTGTTGCCACTGGTTGAGGGCTACGGGGGCTTCGGTTTCAATGCGCATGCCGATATCGGTCCAGCGGAAGACGACGTTGAGGCGGACGTGGCCGTTCATGATGTAGAGGCCGTGGCCGTTGCCTTCGGCGTAGTCTTCGGCGATGGAGAAGATGGCGCCGGTTTTCTCTTCGGGCTTGGCCCAGGCCGAGAATGTGAAGGGGCTTAGGTAGTTGTAGACGACGGTGCCGCCTTTTTCTTCTACGACCCTCTTGCCGTCGAATTTCGAGGCATCACCTTCGAGCTTGTTCTGGTAGGCGAGGTCTTCGGTTGGGGCCCAGTCTGTGGTGGGTTTGAATTTGGCAATTTCCTTTTGCCAACGGGATTCGGCCTTTTCGACTGCCTGGCGGGCTTTGGCTAATTTGGCTTCGAGCTGGGCTAACTTGGCTTGTTGTTCGCGGGTGGGGGCCTTCATCAGCGGCTCGTCGTTGCCCCAGTTGTAGACGAGGCCTTTCTCTTCGAGGTTGTTGAAGAAGGCGAACATGGAGTAGAAATCGCGCTGGGTGATGGGGTCGTATTTGTGGTCGTGGCAGCGGGCGCAGCCCATTGTCATGCCCAGGAAAACAGTGGCTGTGGTTTCGGCGCGGTCGGCTACATATTCGACGCGGAACTCTTCGGGGACGATGCCGCCTTCGGCGCTGGTGCGATGGTTGCGGTGGAAGGCGGTGGCCATCTTTTGCTCGAGCGTTGCGTTGGGTAGGAGGTCTCCGGCGAGTTGTTCGACTACGAATTGGTTGAAGGGCTTGTTGGTATCGAAGGCTTCGAGGACCCAGTCTCGCCAGCGGTACATGTCGCGGACGCCGTCGGATTGGTAGCCGTTGGTGTCGGAGTAGCGGGCGGCTTCGAGCCAGCGCCAGGCCATGCGCTCGGCGTAGCGGGGGGAGGCGAGGAGACGGTCGACTTGTTTTTCGTAAGCCTTGGGTGAAGTGTCTTTCTCGAAGGCGGCGATGTCGGCTGGGGTGGGTGGAAGGCCGGTGAGATCGAAGCTGAGGCGGCGGAGGAGGGTGGCTTTGTCGGCCTGTGGGGAGGGCTTCAGGTTGAGGGCCTGGAGTTTCGCTTGCACGAGGGTGTCGATGGTTGCGCCTTTTGTGCGTTCCGGGGGGAGGAAGGCCCAGTGGCGTTCGTATTTGGCTCCCTGGTCGATCCAGGTTTTTACTTTGTCGATGTCGGCGGCGGGGAGGGCTTCGCGGCCGGCGTAGGCTGGCGGCATGCGGAGGCCCTTGTTTTTGTGGGTGATTCGATCGAGGACTTTACCGCTTTTGAGGGCGGGGTTTTCAATGTCGAGGCGCAGGCCGGCTTTGCGATTGTTGGGGTCTGGCCCGTGGCAGTGGAAGCACTGTTCACTCAGGATGGGCCGGATGTCCCGGTTGAAGGAGAGCTCGGCTGCGCTGAGGGCGACGGATAAGAATACTAACAAGAGCTTCATGAAATCTGACTTGATTCTATCGCCACGGCTATTCTAGAGGAATGGGCTTAACCGAGATTATCGAAGCTGAAGGCCACCTGATCGATTCGCACATCATGGAGCGAATCTTTGACACCGTTGTCGAATACCAGGGGCGCTTTGAAGTTGAGAAGTTTCACATTGGACGGACGAACAGTGAAGCATCGCAATTGAGGATGCGGGTGGAGACGCCGACGCAGGGGCAGATGGATCAGTTGCTGAGCCAATTGCTGGGGCTGGGTTGTGTGCCGGTGGATGCCGGGGATGCCGTTGTTGAAGTTGCGGTGAAAGACAGATGCGCGCCTGAGGACTTCTATTCGACGACCAATCACCGGACGCTGGTGAGGATTGACGGACAGTGGGTTGAGGTAGGCAAGCAGCGGATGGACGCGACGGTGGTTGTGAATGGCTCTACTGCTGAGTGCCGGAAGCTGCGGGATCTGAAGGCCGGGGAGCGGGTGGTTGTCGGGATGCGCGGGATTCGCGTTGTGCCCGATACCAAGGACCGCGACCGTTTGAGCTTTGGCTTTATGTCGAACGAAGTGTCGAGCGAGCGGCAGGTGGAGACGGCAGTGCAGACGACGGTTGCGATCATGCGGGCCGTTCGTGAACAGGGCAAGAAGGTGGTTGTGGTGGCGGGACCGGTGGTGGTGCATACGGGGGGATCGAATCCGCTGTCTGAGCTGATCCGGATGGGCTGGGTGGATGCTTTGCTTGCCGGCAATGCGCTGGCAGTGCATGACATCGAAGCTGCCTTGCTTGGGACGAGCCTTGGGATTCGCCAGAAGGATGGGCGGCAGGAAGAGCACGGGCATCGCAACCACATGCGGGCGATCAATGCGATCAATCATTGCGGCGATATTGCCGGGGCGGTGGCTCAAGGGCGGCTTACGACGGGCGTGATGTATGAGTGTGTCACGCACAAGGTGCCGTTTGTGCTGGCAGGGAGTTTGCGAGATGACGGCCCGTTGCCCGATACCGTGACGGATATGAATGAGGCGCAGAACCTCTACACGAAGCATATTGAGAATGCGGGTGTGGTGTTATGCCTGTCGAGCATGCTGCACTCGATTGCTACTGGCAACATGTTGCCGAGCTGGGTGAAGATGGTGTGCGTGGATATTAATCCTGCGGTGGCAACGAAGGTGAGCGACCGTGGGAGTTCTCAGACGGTGGGCGTTGTGACAGACGTGGGTCTGTTTCTCGACTTGCTGATTCGGAAGTTAAAAGAACAATGAAACAATACACAGACGATCACGCCTCTAGCGGTGTGAAGGCGGAATTACCCGAGATTGAGACCTGGCCGAACCAGTTTCCTGGCCGCGATTATGAGATCGAGATATCAAGCCCCGAGTTTACGAGCGTTTGCCCGAAGACCGGGTTGCCGGACCATGGGACGCTGACGGTGCGCTATACGCCGGATGCGGATTGTCTTGAACTGAAGGCCTACAAGATGTATTTGCTGGCGTATCGGAATCTGGGGATTTTTCAAGAGAACATCGTGAACCGGATTCTTGAGGATGTTGTGCGAGCGACCAAGCCGCGCAAGGCTACTGTGGTGGGTGACTTTACGCCACGGGGCGGGATTTATTCGAAGATATCGGCGAGCTATGAGCGAAAAGACTAGTCCGGGGCAACTCACGCACGAGGAAGAGCTGGAACTGGCGATTCGCGAGATTCGCGAGCGAGTGATGGCTCGTTATCCGAGCGGACTTTGGCACGGGCTGGAGTTGCCGGACTTTACGCCGGTGCTGGAGGCGCGGGATCAGGCCAATGCGAAGGTGGCGGCGATTGGGCGGGTGAATCCGCGGCCGGGTGGGTTGTTGAATGGTTTGATCCAGAGCGTGAAGCAGACGATTGCGCGGAGCCTGGGTTGGTTTGTACGGGATCAGGTGGATTTCAACTATGCGATGGTGCGGAGTCTTGATTCAGTGCTGGAGGGTTTGAATTCGATCAACCGCACGCTGAAAACGATCCCACCGAAGTTTGAGCCGCCGATGGAGGAGATTCGCCGGGAGGCGGCCGAGCTTAAGGACATTCGCTCGAACTGGCTGGTGTGGCGGCGGGAGTGGGAAGAGAAGCTGGGCCGGAATGAGGCGCAGTTCTTGCGGGCCGTGGCGGATTTGCAGGCCGCTTATGCGCAGCGGACGGCGGTGCTGGAGCAGCGCTTTGAAGAGCGGATTGTGGCGCAGCATAAGGATTTTGAAGGGGCGCTTGAGCGGTCGAATTTCGCGATGCAGCAGCGGTTCTGGAAGGAACTGGAGAAGGTTCGCGTGGAGTATGAGCGGATCATCTATGCCGAGATCCGGAGTGTGCGCCAGAAGCCGGCTAGTGTGGTGTCTGGTGGTAGTGTGGATTCGTCGATCGATATCGACTGGGTGCATTTTGCGAACAAGTTTCGCGGGGATGCGCCGAAGATCCAGAAGCACTTTGAAGGGTATGTGTCGCGGTTTGAGGGCTGCGAGCGGGTGCTGGATATCGGATGCGGCCGCGGGGAGTTTTTGAGTTTATTGAAGGCTCGCGGGGTGGCTGGTGTTGGGGTGGATTTGTATGAGGAGAATGTTTCGCTGTTGCAGGCGCAAGGGCTTGAGGCGCGGCGGGCGAATGTTTTTGAGTATCTGGCCGAAGAGGGGCCTGGATCGTTTGACGGAATCTTTTGCGCTCAGGTGATCGAGCACTTGCCTCCGGCTGAGGTCTGGAGACTGGTGCAGGCTTGTTCTGTGGCTCTGAAGACGGGTGGGGTGATCGTGTTTGAGACCCCGAATCCAGAGTGTCTGGCGATTTTTGCGACCCACTTTTATGTGGATCCTTCGCATACCAGGCCGGTGCCGCCGGCGCTGCTTTGCTTCTACCTCGAAGAGGCTGGTTTTGGGCGGATTGATGTGCAGCGCTTTGCTCCAGCTTATGAAGAGCGGCCGGAGTTGAACGCGCTGCCGGCGAGTATGAAGGAGTCATTCTTTGGGGGGCTGGATTACTCAGCTTTTGCGAAGAAGCTTTAGTTGTTCCGGCCCGCCGTGGGGCGGGCCGGAAGACAGCTCGGGCTTTGGTTGGTTTTTCATCTATCAAGCAGGATGTCAAAGAGCAGGCCCGGCGTTGTTTTGGACTGTCCCGGGCGGGGGTTGAGGGTGGTTGTTGGACGCTGGGTTAGGCAGCGAAGGCTAAACGGTCGCGGATGAATTTGGTTTCGTTCCTGAGTTTTTTATCGTTGATGGACTGGAGGCGGGCGAGGGTGCGCTGGAAGAGATTGGCGAGGCGGATCTCGTGGGCCTCCTGGCGAGCGAAGGAGGGCTTTTCGTTTTCGAGATTCTCGTAGGCCTGGAGGGTGATTTCGGCGGCTGGGGTCGGTTCTGAGTTGGCAATGACGGTGTCGATGGCAGTGTTGATGCGGAGCTGGATGAGTTCGGCGATGCGGTTGCGACGCCAGGCGACGGAGATGAGTTGTTTCAGGAGTTCGAGCTCGGACGGGGTTTC
>JBIPMY010000495.1:0-4239 GCA_044376335.1 Bryobacter sp. | reverse complement strand
ACCGGTCTCAAGCCCGGCCAGAGGCAGCTGCATTTGCAGCGCAACGGTCTTCAGCCGGTTGGTCATCGCATCCGCGCTGCCCATCGGTGAGGTCTCAAACACCTTCTGCTGCCCACGATAAAACGTCACATAAGCGAAGACCGGCTTCACCACAACCGATTCCTGCTGGTACGTCTGAAGATAAACAAACATTTCCTTCGACTTGCTGAAGACCCGCGTCACCGAAGGAATCAACTTCATCCCCTCAAAAACAAGCGGATTGCTTACCTGCGCCTGCTTCTCCTTGTCCTTCGAAGCATTAAACAGCGCCTCCCGCATATCCACCCGCTGGCTGCTCAACACCACAGAACTCATCGGAACCCGAAGCACCTCCTTGTTCAGATTCGGCACCACAAATGCCATCTCGAAAGTTCCCATCCTGCCCGTCTCCGCGTCGCGGGCGAGAATCTTGATCTTGTATTTACCCGGCAGCAGCGTAAACCCGGTGTCGTATTCAATCGGCCTGCGAGACAATTCAGCCGCCGTCGCCCCGCTCAACTTGATATCCACCTTGTCGCGAACGTTCGAAATCGTCGAGCCATACTCATCTTTGATCTCACCCAGGAAATCAATCACCGTCCGCTCCGCTCCACCCTTGCGCGCCAGCGCCAACTCACTCCCCGGAATCTTCACCACCACCGGCACATAATACTCAGCCCGGTTCAATTGAAAGTAGGAAACCTCCATCGCAATCGTCAAATCCGTAACCGGGTCGCCCAGCCGCAAAGCATCCTCAAGCTGCCGCTCTTTGTCGGCGGTGGTGAACTTCGAAAACACCTTGCTCCCGTAATAGCCCTTCCGGTAATCCAGATTCGCCCCCGCCTGCCCAGGCAAGCTGATCACAACCTTGCGAAACTTACCATCCTCTGCCGCGTTGGTCGAATAGTAACCAAGGATGTAATAGCTCTCCGTCGCCTGCTGCGCATTCACAATTCCGCGCCCCAGATCGTTCGAATCAAGCAGCGCCTTGCCACCCGTATCCGCCGCCAGCGTCCAAAGCGTATCCTGCGTGCGCTGCAAATTCGAGCTCACTGCGTTCGCCGCCGCACCCGTGTACATTGCCAGTCCACCAGAGGATCCCCGCGTCGCATCCCCAAGTGGCGCTTGCGCCACCAACCCCCGCGCATCCACGGGCCAAAACGAAACCCCCGCTCGAATCGCCGCATTCACCGTTGCCTGCAACTGCGCCTGGTTGCTCGTGCCATTCAACCGCAACCCACTCGCAAAATACACGAGCGACTTCTTCTCATTGAGCCTCCCCAGCATCGACGCTGCCGTCTGCAAAGCCGCAAGCTGACGATCGGTAAAGAAGATATTGAACTCGGAATCATTCTGCCCAAAAGCCGCCCCGGTATCGGCCTTGTTCGGGTCATTGCTATCGCGAGGAGCGTTCTCGTCCTCACCCACAATCATCGTCTCGATCACGCTCAACAACTTGGCCCGATCCGCCGTGAAGTCTTGAAACACTTGCACAGCCCCACCCTCAAACGCCATCACTGCCATCAAATCCACGCTCGTCATCTGACTTCGAATAAAGGTCTTCGCCGCCTCATATGCGCGAATCTGATCCGGCACCGGCATCGACGTCAGATCGAAATAGAGTGCCAGCAAACGACGGTCTCGATATTGCACATCAACCGCAATTTGCGTTCGCGTAAGCCGTGGCACAGGCACGATTCTTTGCGTTGCCGCAATTGCAGAAACAGACACAACGCCATCCAGCTTCTGATGCTCAAAGAACTTGATCTCCTGGGCCACCCCATCCTCAGTCACCACAAAGTCTTTGGCAGTCAACCCTGCAATCGGCTTTCCGTTCTTGTCCTTTACAATGACGGTTTCAACCACCAGTTGTGTGGTGCTCTTGAAGGTCTGCCCAAAGCACAAAGAAGCCATCAATAGAGTCAGTATTCTCAAAACCGCACCCTCACAATCGACTGCACACTCCGCATCGGATTCGCCGCATTCGGCAACCCAAACTGCACATTGCCCACCACCGTATTCCAACTAGGGAAAGTAACGGTATTGAGCACATTCGCCGCCTCCAGTCGAAAGTCAAAGTTCACTCGCTCAGATGATCGGAAGGCCCGCCCCACCGAAGCATTCACTACCAACTGTCTCGGCCCCGTAATCGAGTTCCGGCCCGCATTGCCCCAGCGCCCCACAGCCTCCCGAAAAGCCGCCGGATTCAACACACCGTTTAGATATACCGGAGCCCCGGTATAGTCAGGCCTTACGCTTCCGGTAACCAAAGGCCGCAAGACAACCGGCGTCAGCGGCAATCCCGTCCCGGTATTCGTCTGCGTCCCAACGGTCCAATCCTTGAGCAATCGCCAGCGAGTACTGCTGGTGTACTGCACATCAAGCCCAATCAAATGCCGCTGATCAAAGTTAGATCTGCTCCGCTCTGCCTTAAGATCAAGCCAGTTCTGAGCAATGAGCCGCCCATTATCCAGCGCCTTCGCAAACGTGTAAGTGAATGTCGAAGTGAATCCGCTCTTGAGCCGCCGCCGCAACTGCATCAAAGCAGCATGCCGGTTAGAGTTTCCATTCGAAGTCAGATAGCTAAACCCCGATGGCTCCACAGCACCAGTAGGAAATGTATTGGGCAACACCTCCTGTTGCCCCCGAGTCCCCTTAGACCCCTGATAAGTTGCCGTGATCTGCAAAGCCCAGGGCAGATCGCGCTGCACCGACGCCTGCCAGTTTTGCAAGTACCCAATCCGGAATCCTGGGTCCGCACCAAAAGTTGTTAAGGATCCCAGTCCCGCGCCCGCGCCAGAAAACCCATTCGCCAGCGTCAACGGTGTCTCCGGTGTATTCGATATCCGCACACTCCTTGACAGCGGAGCCTGCTGCGCCATCCGCAGCGAAATACTTTGATACACCGAAGTATCGTAGTAAATTCCATATCCAGCCCGCACCACCATCGAAGATGCCGCAAGCGGCCGCCAGGAGATCCCAATCCGCGGAGCAAAGTTGTTCCGATCCGGCTGCAAAAACGAATCACCCACCACCGCGCGAGCCGTTGCAAATCCACGCCCCACTTCAAGATTCACTAAGCGCCCATATTTCTCGCGCAAAGGAGACCAATACTCCCAACGCACCCCGGCATTGATCGTAAGCCCCGGGTTCACCCGCCAGTCGTCATTCACAAATGCCTCGTGGATATTCCCACGCAAATACTTATCCGCATTGCCAAACGCAATACTGCTCAGATCTGGCACCCCGCGCAGAAACTTCTCAAAGTCGTTAGCCCCGGTAAAACTAAAACTCCCCCGCGCATCCTGCTGCGAAACACTATTGAACTGCTGCCGCCGCATCGTAAGCCCAAGCGTAATATTTTGACGCCCGCGATTCATGTAGCCATCCACCACAAGTCCAGTAGTCTGGTTCCGCGCCGAAGAAGCTTGCGCCGTTCCCAACCCAACAATGCCGCTGGCAAAGCTAAGCGACGGCGGCCCCCAATTCACCGCCTCCTGGTTATTGCCTGTTATCCCAGCCTCGCCCGACACATTTCTTCTGCCAGAGAAGAACGGCACCACATCGGTCTCAAGCCGGCTCCACTGCAAGCTCAGATTCACAAAAGCTCGAGAGCTAAAGCTACGCCGGTACCCAAGCGCACTATTCCAACCACCAGTCCTGCCAGTCTCAAGAAACCCAAGCAAATCCGGGGAATCCGTACGAGTACTCCTCCACGCAAAACTCCCCGTATAGAAGTGCTTCTTCACCTGCTTGTTCACCCGCGTCTGCAAGTCATCCTGATGCAAGCCATTCACCAGCGGAGCCTGAAAGTTGAACCCAGAATTCCCACTAAAATTCGGCAGCGGATAAAGCCCCAGCAACACCCGCGCCTGCGGGCTCGCAATCGGTAAACTGCGTTGCTCGATCGTTGGCACCAGTCCACTCTGTGTAGTTGCCCGTGTATTCCGGGTCCACTGATAGTTGAGCGTAAGAATCGGCCAGGCCCTGCGCAAGATAGGCCCACCAAAAGCAAACAACCCCTCCAGCCGCCCATACCCGGGCTTCGGCGTATCCTGGCCAGTAATCGAAAACGGCCTTGCATCGAGCAAAGCATTGCTCACAATGAAACCCAGGTTCCCGTTATAAAGAGACTGTTGCCCCCGCCTGTTATTCCCGAAGGCAGGCAACTGGGCAAATGAAGAAGCCGCCCCGTTGTTGACGCTCCCATTGATCAACAAT
>JBIPMY010000494.1:0-4247 GCA_044376335.1 Bryobacter sp. | reverse complement strand
GCCTGGACTGCGCTCGGTGCATTTTCTGTGTATCCTGCATGGGCCGTTGTTTCCCTCGGGGCAGCCTCGAGCTGGACTAGCTTTAGTGGTCTTCTCACCACTACGCTTGCTGGTTTGTGGGCTGGAGGATCCAGCTCAACCGGCGGAGAGAAGCGAAGTGGCAAGTTGATGGAGATCATCGCTCAACTGGCTCCTTTCGCCTTTATCGTTGGGCTCTTCGGAGGAACAACAACCGCTCTTTATTTTCTTGAGTCACAGTTCGTCCCTGGAACGGATCTCGATTATTGGGAATATCTACATGCCATTCCTGGCGTGCAGTTTGGCGGCTTCTACCTTCTTCCTGCATTGCTATTTGCCAGCCTGCTTCTGGCTGTCGGCTTTGCCTCGCGGGTGGATCTGAACGAGTTCAGTTTGAATGCTTTCTATCGAAGCCGGCTGGCGAGGTGTTATCTCGGGGCTTCGCGACTCGATGCCGGGGAATCGACTTCGGCAGATGCCGCAGGTACTACGCGTAAGCCTCACCCCTTTACTGGCTTCGATGATCTGGACGATATCAGCCTCAAACAGTTGACCTTTCAGAAGGGTTATCAGGGCCCTCTGCATATCGTGAACTGCGCCTTGAATCTGGGCGGGGCAGGGGACTTGGCAGTGCAATCGAGGCAGGCGGCAAACTTCCAGTTTTCTCCACTTCACTGCGGATCCAATCGGCAGGATGTACAGCTTGTGGCGACTGCTGAGTATGGGGGCGAAGCTCCAACGCTAGCTCAAGTCGTGAGCGTGTCTGGAGCCGCTGCCAGTCCCAATATGGGCTATCACAGCTCCACGCCAGTGGCCTTCATGCTGACCATGTTCAATGTCAGGTTGGGCTGGTGGTTTGGGAACCCATCCCGCCAGAAGCGCGGCGATACCTCGCCCTGGTTCAGTTTGCGCTACCTGGCTGTTGAGCTACTAGCCTCGGCGACTCCTGATTCCGCTTACCTCATGATTTCCGATGGTGGCCATTTCGAGAATCTGGCTGCATACGAGTTGATCCGCCGGAAGGTGGGCGTAATCATATGCAGCGACGGTGAAGCCGATGGCAATTATGGCTTTGAGGGCCTGGGGCGTTTGCTCCGGATGTGCGAAGTCGACTTCAATGCCAGGGTCGATATTGACTTGAGTGGGATCCGTCCAGAAGCAGGTGTTAGCAAGAAGCACTGTGCCCTTGGACGCATCACATACCAGGATGGAAGCCTGGGATGGCTTGTTTATATTAAGGCTTCCTGGAAGGGCAATGGAGCCGAGACAGTGCAACAGTACAGGAAAGCGAACCCAGCCTTCCCGCACGAGAGCACAGGAGACCAGTTCTATTCTGAAGATCAGTTTGAGAGCTACCGCACACTAGGCCGGGAGGCCGGCGCAGAGGCGGCTGAGCATTTCAAGACAGTAGGGCTAGCTTAGAAGGACTTGTAGAGCTCGACGATGCGCTGCAGCTCAGCCTTGTGCTCGTCGCGGACTGCACAGAGTGGGGGACGGGCAGGGCCAGCCGGGATGCCCATCAGTTCCATCATCTCCTTCATCACAGTGACCTCATAGCCCTTCATCTTGTCGCGCAAGGCATAGAGAGGATGCACGTACTTGATCAGGATCTCGTTCATCTTGGTGAAGTCCTGAGCTTGTCCGGCAGCGGCAATGGCAAGTGCGATCTTGGGGCTGACGTTTGAGATGGAGCTAGTGAAGGCTTGCACCCCGATTGACCAGTATCCACCGGCGCAATCGTCACCAAGGCCACCTACCCAGGCGAGGCGATCGCCGAGTTTGGCCATGATGCGCTGATACATGCGGATATTGCCCTGGCCGTCTTTCCAGATCTGAAGGCTTGGGACTGCATCAGCAAGGCGGGCAACTTGATCGGGTGTAAAGGCTGCCCAGTCACGTGAGTAGAGGGCGAGCGGGAGGCCGGTGGAGTTGGCGATGGTCTTGTAGTAGTCGATCCAGCCGGCTTCAGGTGCGTTGATGTAGTAGGGCGGCATGACGAGCAGAGCGTCGGCACCGGCCTTCTCCATGCGCCGTGCCATGTCAGAGCCAATTACCGTGTTGTAGCCAACGCCTGCGACCACCGGCATGCGGCCGTGTGTGGCCTGGACGGCGACGCGCACGACTTCAGCCGATTCCTCTGCTGTCATCGAATAGATTTCGCCCGTCCCGCCTGCTGCGACGATGGCGCAGTAGGGGTGTTGGGTCATTTCATCGACGTTCTTTTCGAGAGCTGCGAGGTCGAGGGAGAGGTCTTGTTTGAAGGGCGTGACGGGGAAGCCGAAGACGCCGAGGAGTTTATCGCGAAGTTGTGCCATGCGGATCGAATTTTGAGTTTATCGCAGTCAGGCGGCTGGTGCGAAAAGTTGATCGATCAGAGCATTGGCCTCGTCGCGAATTTCGGGGCTGAGGGCTTGCCGGTCTGAATAAGAATCAGTGGCAGGGGTGAGTGCCTCAATCTGGTCGATGAGGTGCGTGGCCAGGGAGAGGGCGTTTTCTTCATCCACTTGCACCGGGAAAGTGGCAGCAAGGATCATGCCGCTGGGCATGGGGCAAAGAAGCAAGTCCTGGCGGCGGCCGCGTTGGAGTTGAAAGTTCTGCTCACCGACGCCAAGCAGACGGCTGAGTTCGCCGCCGGTGCCAAAGGTGGATGCAACGATCGGGCCGAGCGACTGAGCGATAGGTGTTGAATCCTTTACGGCGCTGGCGACAACGGTGCCGACCCGGCTCACGAGGAGGACTTGGCGGCACTGTTCATGGCCGATTGAATCCTGCAATATTCCAGAGAGGCTGCTGTTGATCATATGGCTTACTCGAAGTAGGATTTGGCGATGGACGGCTGTACTCGAACCGCCATCTGTCGGCACTGGAGTGCTTTTTCGGGCTGCTCCAAACGTTCAAACAAGGCAGCGAGCTGGAGGTAGGCGTCTCCGAAGCCAGGCTCTGCCCGGAGGGCGCGCTCGTAATAGTGAAGGGCGGCAGGGAATTGCTCTTTCACTTCAAAGGCCCTGGCGATTCGAAGACTGATAGAGGCAAGCGGGATGCCGCGGTTCTGGAGCGTTTCGACAATGGAAACGGCCTCATCGAGACGTCCAAGTTCAATCTCCAGGCCAACCATGCATTCTGCCGCTTCGCGGCTGGCAGGCTGCTCGCGGAGTGCGTTTTCAAAGATGGCTCGAGCATGATCGAGATTGCCCAGGCGTTGCATGGCAAGGCCGAGGTTGATGCGGGCTTCGGTCCAGTATTCGTTCTCTTCACAGCAGAGGTCGAAGTGTCTGGCTGCTTCATCGAAGCGGCCAGCTTCGAGGCAGTTCAGGCCGAGGCGGAAGCGGAGTTCCGGAGTGTAGCCATCGAGCCGAATCAGATGCTGTGCTGCGGATACAGCGTCGTTGTGACGCTTGGAGAATTCGGCTGCCAGCATGAAGTTCCACCATGCGTTTGAATTCTCCGAATCAATACTGGTGAGATAAGCAAGGTGTTCGGCTGCCTGGTGGTATTGACCAATTTGAATCAGCAGGCAGGCGAGATTGTAGCGAGCCTCACGGTGATTGGGGGAAGCTTCGAGACACTTTTCGTAATCGGCGCGGGCAAAGTCCATGTTTCCCATTTGCTCCAAAGCGTATGCAGTGTAGAAGTGGGCAGAGGGCTCGCCTTCGACGACGAGAGGTTCACAAGATTTGATCAGGCGTTCCCATTCCTGGGAAGAGGCAAGTTCGGCCAACTGGCTTTCCCAGTTATCAGGGCGGCTGGGTTCTGGAGGTGGCCCTAGAAGCGCCTGGGCGGCACGGATGCCTTCTTTTGCCACTTGATTGCCGGGTGAGCGGGATTCGACGGCGCGAAAGACGTCCAGCGCTTCCTGCGGTTGATTCAAATGCAGACGGCAGATGCCGAGGGCAAGGGCGGCTTCTGTCCAATCCGGGTGCATTTCGATCTCAGGCTGGAGAAGATCTGCGCCTTCCTGCCAGCGTTCGAGACGCTCCATGCAGGCGACGGTCTGGACGAGGAGGTCTGGCCGGGTTGGAACGAGCTTGAGGAGACGACGGAAAGCTTCGAGGGCTTCTTCGTACTCTTCTAGAGCAAGATGGAAATGGGCGAGGGCTTCCAGTTTGCGGGCTGCGATCGCCGCTGGGGACTCGCTGGGAAGACTTGCAGGGACGAAGGATTCCTGATGGTCTCCGCTCTTCTTGAGCGGCATTTCGATAATTTTAGGTGCGCGCGCTGCGTTGGCCATA
>JBIPMY010000493.1:0-4248 GCA_044376335.1 Bryobacter sp. | reverse complement strand
ACCGATGATTTATAGTGCCCGGCAGCAAGTCAGCGCCCTTGTGCCGGAAGGTGTTTCGGGCTTGACTAAAGTGAAAGTAGAATTTCTCGGACAGGTGAGCAACGAAGTAACGCTGCCAGTGGCTGCCGCTCGACCGGGCATTTTCACTTCCGCAAGTGGAATCGGGCAGGCCGTAGTACTGAACAACGACGCGGCTGGTTCGTTCAACTCAGCCGATAGTCCCGCCAGCCGGGGAAGCGTGGTTTCGTTTTTTTTGACTGGAGAAGGGAAGACGACTCCGGAAATCGGAGCAGGGCTATTTCCTGAGGCTCCGTTTCCAAGACCAACTCAAGCAGCGCAGGTGTTTTTTGGGGGAGTGCAGGGGGTTGTGGAGTTTATTGGGCGCATTTTCCCGGGAGTGGTTCAAGTGAATGCGCGGATTCCTGGAAATGCGGAGACAGGCAATCAGGTTTCGCTAGTGGCCAGGATCGGGGGATTTAATTCGCAGGCTGGAGTGACGATTGCGATTCGATAGGTGAAGAAGTGGTGGGCGCGCAGGGACTCGAAACCAGGGTTTCCTGCGTGTGAAGAAGAAATCGCACTGCTATTGACGCCCCCGTACTAACACGATCGAGGGATTCAAGGATCTGCCCTGGTTTGCTACGGTATTGAAAGTGCAGACACCGGGAAGAACAGGCGGCAAAGCGAGTGGGCTTGCCGTACTTTGTCTCATACTTCAGGCTTGCTCGCAGTCGGCCATTCAGATTACGGAGATTCCGGAGTCCGGCCCGGGTGGCACTGATAAACTGCAGAGGATCTCCGGTCGCGTTGTCGGAGCGCGCTCAGGGCAGCGAGTTGTTCTCTACGCCAGAAGCGGTACATGGTGGGTTCAGCCCTTCGCTCGCAAGCCCTTCACAAATATTGAGCCAGACTCGACCTTCACATCGGATACACATCTGGGTACTGAGTACGCTGCGCTACTGGTGGACCCCGAGTTTACGGTACTGAAGAAGACTGACGTTCTGCCCAAGGTCGGCGGTGCCATAAAGGCAATTGCCACCGTCCATGGGCGTGCTGCGACAACATCGCCCACGTTTGTGCCGAAGAAGATTGCCTTCAGTGGGTACGACTGGGAAGTGATTCAGATACCAAGTGACAGTGGGGGGGTGATGCACATCAACAGTGCATCGAACGTGTGGACGGACGGCGATGGACAACTCCACCTTCGCATCGCCCGCGAGAAGGACCAATGGACTTGCGCGGAGCTGGCTCTTACGCGGAGCCTGGGATACGGGCTGTACAAGTTCGTCATGCGCACCGTTTCTCCCCTGGAGCCGGGGACGGTGCTGGGACTCTTTACCTACGACCAGCTTGAAGCCGGCCAGAATCATCGGGAGATCGACATTGAACTGAGCCAGTGGGGCGATCCCGATGCGAAGAACGCACAATTCGTCATTCAGCCTTATTATGTTCCGGCCAATGTATTCCGGTTCGATTCGCCGGCCGGTATCATGACGCATTCGTTCCGCTGGGAGCTGGGGCGGGTGTCGTTCGAAAGTCGGCGGGCCTCGAATCCACCCCTCGCCGAACATGTTTTCACATCGGGAATTCCGTCGCCAGGCGGAGAGCGGATTCATCTAAACTTATACACATTCGGCAAGTCGCGAACTCCCCAGCAAAAGAGTGTCGAGGTGGTGATTGAGAAATTCGAGTATCTTCCGTAAGTGGCTTCGCCCCTTCCTCCCATGGATGCTCGGCCTGCTTGCCACGCAGGCGCTCCACGCCATTGATCCGAATCGGAACGTTTCGCAATACCTGCGGCAGCGATGGGGCGCTGAGAGCGGATTGCCCAAGGGCCCGGTTTATGCAATCCATCAGACACCGGATGGGTATCTGTGGGTTGGCACGGAACGAGGACTCTACCGCTTCGATGGAGTTAGATTTGCGTCGATCTCATCGGGAACTCCGGAACTCTCCGCACTCGGTCAAGTGCTGGGATTGACCGTCGACGGCGCGGGAGACCTGTGGGCGCGGCTGCGGCGACCAACCCTGCTTTCCTACAAAAGAGGCGTATTCACAAATGTCATGGCGCAAGCCGGAAAACAATCGGCAACCACGACGGCGATTGCCCGCGCCAATGATGGTTCACTGCTGATCTGGGCACTGCAGGGAGAGGCGAGCGCCAGGGTTGTGCGTGGAGGGCAGATCGTGACGGTTGCCGCGCCGGTGGGATTTTCCCATTCGCCTGTTTTGGCACTGGCGCAAACGCCGGACGGAGACATCTGGGTGGGGACACGCGATGCCGGTCTGTTCCGTCTTCGCGGGAGTGAAACCACAGCATTGCGGGAGAACCTTCCCGACCGAAAGGTCAATGCGATTGTTTCGGCGGGCAACGGCGAGTTGTGGATCGGCACGGATGCAGGCATTGTGCGCTGGGACGGAAAGAGGCTGACCAGAGATGGGGTTCCTAAGGCACTGGATGGCGTTCAGGCTTTGTCGCTGGCGGTGGACCGTGACGCGAATCTTTGGGTTGGCACGAATTCGCGCGGACTGATTCGGGTGAGCCGGTTCGGCGTGGCGTCTTTGATGGATCCTGGAGGCGAATCCCAGGATGCCGTGACAGCGATTTTTGAAGACCGTGAGGGCAATATCTGGACCGGGAGTGGTGGAGGCTTGGAGAGCCTTCGGGACAGCACATTTGTGACTTATTCTCTGCCCGAAGGAGTACCAACGGATGGTAGCAACCCGATCTTCGCGGCCGCGGACGGTCGCGTCTGGTTCGCTCCGGTTAATGGCGGCCTGATGTGGTTTAAGGATGGCCAGCACGGAAAAGTGGACC
This sequence comes from Bryobacter sp., assembly GCA_044376335.1. GTDB lineage: Bacteria > Acidobacteriota > Terriglobia > Bryobacterales > Bryobacteraceae > Bryobacter. Next base: position 1,430 of record JBIPMY010000493.1, on the reverse strand, counting down.
GGGACGGGCTTGGCCGGGACCAGATCTATTCGATTGCCGGCGGAGGCGGCGAATTGTGGGCCGGGAGGCAGAATGGGGGGCTCACTCAGCTTCGGGGCGAAGGGAATTCGATGACATCCAGAACGTTCACGAAGGCGGATGGACTGGCGCAGAATAGCGTGTATTCGGTATATCGGGGTCGTGATGGCACCGTATGGGCCGGCACATTGAGCGGAGGAATCAGCAAGCTGACAAACGGCCGTTTCACGAATTACACGATCGCCGATGGGCTGATTTCCAACACGGTGAATGCGATTCTGGAGACGGCTGCGGGCACAGTTTGGATTGGTGGTCCGCTGGGCTTGAGCGCGTTTTCGAACGGCCGATGGGTGCGCCATGCCGCCGCCGATGTGAATTGTTTACTCGAGGATTCAGCAAGGGTGCTGTGGATTGGAACCGCGGCTGGGCTTTCGTTTCGTGCGGCCGACCGGATTCAATCGCCACCGGGAACGCCGGCAGCACTGCGCGAGCCTGTGCTTGGCCTGGCCGAGGATAAGTCAGGCTCCCTTTGGGTGTCGACGGCAAACCGGGTTCTGCGTGTGAACCGGGAGAAGCTGCAGCGGGGCACACTGGCCGAAGGCGACCTGCATGAGTACAGCCTGGCAGACGGACTTCGCGGCACGGAGGGTGTAAAGCGGCATCGCTCGGTGATGGCGGATCCGGCGGGGCGCATCTGGTTTTCGTTGAATCGAGGAATTTCTGTCGTGGATCCGGGGCGCATACGAAGTGATCTGGCACCTGCGATTGCCCAGATCCAGAGCATTGCGGCCGATGGGAATCCGGTCCCGATTCAAGATTCGACGCGGATTCCAGGCGGCCATCGAAGGCTGGCGTTTGGTTTTGCCGGGCTCAGTTTTTCCGGTCCGGAGCGTGTTCGATTCCGCTACCGGCTCGACAACTTCGATGGCGATTGGAGCGAGCCCGTGATGGTGCGGGAGGCTGTTTATACGAATCTTGGGCCGGGTCAATATCGCTTCCGCCTCATCGCCACTAACCCGGAGGGCGTTTGGAGCCGCACCGAAGCGGTAGTCCCTTTTGAGGTTGAGCCGCTGGTGTGGCAGACATGGTGGTTCCGGGCTGGTGCGCTGCTGGGGCTTGGGCTTTCCATCTTGACGCTGTACCGTTACCGGTTGCACCAGGTGACCCAGCGGATGAACGTCCGGTTTGAAGAACGGCTTGCAGAGCGCACCCGCATCGCACAGGAGCTACACGACACGCTGCTGCAAGGGTTTCTGAGCGCCTCAATGCAGGTGCACGTGGCAGCCGACCAATTGAACGACGAGTCGAAAGCCAAGCCTGTACTGACGCGCGCGCTTCAATTGATGGGTCAAGTGATCGAAGAAGGACGCAATGCGGTGCGCGGACTGCGGTCTTCAAGCAGTGTTTCTCTC
>JBIPMY010000492.1:0-4254 GCA_044376335.1 Bryobacter sp. | reverse complement strand
TAGGGATTCCGAAGGCAGCAGGGTTGTTCAAGCTGTTGCTGATGCCGCCCAGATTCGCGATGTTGAAGACGTTAAAACCTTCGATGAAGAGGTTGAGCTTATAGCGTTCGCGGAACTGGATAATCTTGGTGAGGCGAATGTCCTGCGATGAGAAGTTGTCACCGAAGGAGTAATCGGCAGGCAGGGTGAGCCTGGGGATGGTTTGGTTACGTGAGGTGCGGGGACGCTGGCCATTGGGCAGATCCGGGTAGGCGGCATTCCAGGCGGCTACAGCCTTTTCGAGGCGCTCTTTGGTGGGCTTGCGGTCTGGGACATTCCATCCGGGAAGGAAGGCAGTGTCCTGGCCATCGCCATCGAGATCGACGCTGCCTAACTGCGGACGGTAGGGTCCGCGGGTGCCCATCGAGGAGATGAAGGAGGCTTGGATCTTGAAGGGGAGATCGACGATGCCTGAGACGTTCAAGGAGTGACGGCCGCCGACGGGGCCCCAGTTTTCAAACCAGTTGTCGAGATTGGTGACGCCATTCATGCCTTGAGCGGCAGCCAAAGCGTAAGACGCCATGAACTGATAACGCTTCGAGAATCGTTTGTCGACCTTGACTAGGAGTGCACGGTAGACAGATCGGCCAGCGGAGGTGCGGATACCGATGGAGCCGGTGGAGCAGTTGGCCCGTGGGTCTGCGGCCTGAGCGCCGACGCAGCGCGGGATTACGGGGCCCTGGACGCGGAAGAAGCGGTTGTAGTCTAGAGCGCCGAGATCTTCGCGGAAGCCGTGACGGTAAACGAAGTCTGCATTGACGACGAGATCTTTGCGGACTTCACGTTGGACGCCGAGGGTGAGGTGGCGCGAGTAACCGGGGCCGTAGCGGTAGGGGTAAATGTCTGTGCCTTGCTTCGAGATATTGATGTTGCGGACGGAGAGATCGTTGGGATTGGGGTTGGCTGTGAGGGCTTCGGCCTGGGCACGCACCTGGGGCAGAATGCTGATCAGGTTTGATAGACGAAAGCCTGTGGGGAGGGTGCGGAAGTCGAGCGGAGTGCCGACGTTCACATTGGGCAGTACACCGGGAATTGGGTTCACGATACCTGCGACTGGGTTGGGGATGCTCTGGCCACCGAATTGTTGCCGGCCGTTGCCGACGGGGCCGATGGCGGCACGCTCGCCGAGACGCTGGGACAATTCTGTTGTGTCGTAGTAGAAGCCGCCACCACCACGAATGACCGTCTTGTTGTCTTTGAAGGGATTGTAGGCGAAGCCGAATGAGGGAGTCCAGTTGGTGTAGGTTGGCTTGGTGGGCTCGAGGCTTTCCATGATGGGGGCGAGGAGGGCGGGCTTGCTCAAGTCGCCATTGACGAGAGTGGATTCGAATTGCCAGGCGAGGCCGTAGTTGAGGGTGAGCTTCTTGTTTACGCGGAAGGTGTCCTGCCAGAAGAAGTGATAACGGCGGTTGTTGCCGGCCTTGTCCTTGTTGTAAGGAGGAGGCTGCGAGGGGTCGCCGACGCCGATGGCGAAGACGGCGAGGGGCAGTCTGAGTACGTCGGCATTGGTGACGAATTGATTGGGGAGGCCGAAGGCGGCGAGCGGGATGCGGTTGGCAACCATGATGTCTGGCCCCCAAACCTGACCGGCAGCAGGATCGCCGAAGGCCCAATAGCCGGTGAAGGGTGCATTCTCGTAGCTGCCACCGAAGCGCATGCGGTGGGCACCTTTCTGCCAGGTCATGTTGTTGACGATGTTGTAGCGGCGCATGTCGCGGCCTTGCGGGGCGTTGGCTGTATTGCCGAAACGGACGTTGGTGCCGACTACGGACATCTCAGGCAAGCCGAGGCCAAGGCAGCCGGGGCATTCCTTGTCGGTGGGATGGAGATTGCGATTGCTCCAGTACTGATATGCGAAACGGAAATCGTTGACGAGGGTGGAGCGGAAGGTGCTGGTGAGACCCATGATGCTCTGATCTGCCCAGTTGCGATTGACGAGCCAGTTGGAGGGAAGCGGAGAGCCGCTGCGTGGGCCGAAGCCTTTGTTGCCGTCGTGAGAATAGCGAGCGAAGAGATTGTGTTGTTGGTTGATGCGGTAATCGAACTTGGCGCTGATCTGGCGGGCGTCGTAGGGGTTGGTTGCATTTTGAGCCAGCGAGGAGAAGAAGGGTGAGTCGGGCTGCACGGTGACGACTGCGTCCTGGTTGTTGTTCTCCATGTTGAAGAAGAAGAAAAGCTTGTCTTTCTTGATGGGACCCGAGACGAGGAAACCACTCTGGCGGCGGGCGAAGAATGGATCTGGAGCAAAGGGGTTGCGGCGGAGGGCTGGGTAGGCCGACATGTTGTTGTCGCGAAAGAAGAGGTAAGCACCGCCGTGGAAAGCGTTGCCGCCAGAGCGGGAGACGATGTTGATTGCACCGCTGGCAGCGATGCCGGTGGAGAGATCGAAGTTGGCGCTGGAGATCTGGAACTCTTCGACAACTTCCTGGGAGAAGTTTTGCGCGGTGCCGCCTTCGAGGGAATTTCGCACGTTGCCGCCGTCGACGGTGAGGGCGGTCTTGCCGGAACTGGAACCCAGCACAGAGACGCTGAATTGGGCGTTGTATTGGGCGAGGCTTTGAGTGCCTACACCGACGCCTGGTTCGAGGAAAGCTAACTGCAGGAAGCTGCGGCCATTGAGGGGCAAGGATTCGATTTGGTTACGCCCGATGACGCCATCAATTTTGTGGCTGTCGTAGGCGATCTGGGAGGTGGCAGCGTCGACGCTGACCACTTCAGAAACTGCGCCCACCTGAAGCTTCATGTCGACGGTGGTTGTGCTGCCAACGACGACTGCGGCTTCGCGCAGGGTTTGGCGGAAGCCAGCCATTGACGTTCTTACTTCGTAGCGACCCGCAGGCAATGCTGCGACGCTGTACTGGCCGTCGTCAGTGGATTTGAGTTCGCGCTTGAGACCTGTCTCCACATTGGTGACTGTGATCGAGGCACCAACAACAACGGCCCCGGATTCATCGCTGACCGTGCCGGCAATGGTTCCAATCGGCGCTTGCGCGGAAAGCGTCAAAAGACTGACGGCAAGAAGAACGAAGACTCTGAGCATAAGTCATAGGGTATCGCGCTCAGTTGCGCCGCGCATTAAGCTTGCGTGAAATTTGCGGGCGGGCTAGAGATCGGTGAGCCGGGTTTCGGCATCACCAAAACGATCGAGCTTGATGCCGACACGGTCCATCAGCGAGAGGTAGAGGCTGCAGAGTTTGCGGTTCTCATTGCCAGCTTTGAGATAGGTTAGACTGCGGCCCGTTTTGAGTGTGCCACCGAGACCTCCGGCGAGGACAACGGGTAGACGCGAGTTGTCGTGGCGGCGGCCTACCCAGAGGTTGCTGAGGAACATGAGGCAGGTGTTATCGAGGACGGTGCCTTCGCCTTCTGGCATAGCATCGAGCTTTGTTGCGAGATAGGCGAGCTGGCTGAGATGGAAGCGGGAGATGCGCTCGTAGCCTTCAGAGGCGTTGTCGTGGGAGGCGGCATGGTGGCCTTCTTTGACCTGAAGGAAGGGGTAATAGAGAGCAGAAAGATCGCGGGCGAGCAGGAGCGTGGCCACGCGGGATTTGTCGGTTTGGAAGGCGATGGCGACGATGTCGCACATGAGCTTTGCGTGCTCGCGGAGGTCTTCGGGGAGGCCGTTGGCGGGACGGTCCATGGTCCAGGCGGGGCGGTTCTTGCCCTTGGCTGCGTCATCGGCTGCGTCTTTGGTCTTGCGGGTGCTTTCGATGCGGCGCTCTACTTCACGGACGCTGGTGAGGTACTCGTCGAGCTTGGCTTTGTCGGTTGAGCTGATCTTCTTGCTGAGGCCTGAGGCGCGATCCTTCACGCGGTCGAGGATGCTTAAGTTGCGCAGGCTGCCTCGATTCTCAAAGAGGCTGTCCCAGGCTAGCGACGGGTAGACTTCATTGGGCACCGGGGAGTCTGCACTTTGCCAGGAGATGTGCGAGCTGTAGGCCATCGAGAAGTTGGTCTCGTGATAGCCAGTCATGGGCTGTTCGCAGGCAAGGACGAGGCTTTGCTGGGCAGTGTCCTGGCCGATGTGATTGGCGATCATCTGGTCTATGGTGGCGCCAGCGTGGATGATCGGGCCTTTGTGGATGGTTGCGCCGGAGAGGAGGCTTCCGGTCTGGGCAGGGTGAATGCCCTGCCCCATCGCCATCTTCAAGTAGAGGCCTTCGATGACATTGATCTTGTGCTTGATGGGCTCAAGAACGGAGAGCGTTTTGCTGA
>JBIPMY010000491.1:0-4258 GCA_044376335.1 Bryobacter sp. | reverse complement strand
CCAATACAACTTCAAGTCCGGCGGGCTCTGTATTAATCCGATAGAACTTGCCCGGCCCGAAATTCACCTGGATGTGGAATGGGGAATTCAAAGTAAAACGAATCGAGCCGTTTGTGCCGACGGCCGATGAATTTGGCAGGCCAGGGTTTGAGTTCCAATCCTTAAAGGCATAACCTACGGCAGGAATCGTCGTGAATTCCACGGTACCCTCTGAACACCAGTAGTTTCCGGTGGTTGCCGCAAATTGCGAGTCATCCGCGCAACGAACCCAGGTATAGCCAGGGGTATCGCCACAGGACCCGGGCAGCGTTTCACCTGCTGCCGTTGGAGCACATCCCGCCGCAGGGGTGACAAATTTCATCCTGTACTGGCGAGCAGATGCGAAGTTTATAGACTGAAGAAACGACCAGACTTGAATGCGAAAGATGTAGTCAGGATCGGAGGGGCCGTCCAACTGTTGAACCGTTCCCGACGGAACCGGCAGACCACCATCAGTGGTGATGTTATAGGTACCATCCACCAGCGTGCGCACACCTAAATGTGAATCATCCCCAGGGCTAATCGGTGAGCCGTTGTTGATGCCCTGAGACAAGTTGTTGAACTGCTGCTTGGGGATTCGAATCGTATGGACGTCCCCAACTTGCCATCGGAATATCTGCGTAGAGGTGTATGGAAGGTTATCGACAAAGAAGGTAGATGAAGTGGTCGTCAACCCAACCCTTACCTGACGGAATAATCCACTTTGTGCAAGAGCACTGTTTGCCGATGAACTCAACAGGATGAGTCCAAGGGTACCCAAGATTCGGAAAAAGGCTTTCATGAGATTCGCTTCTTTCGTTCTGATCGACTGAAAGTGCCGTCGGCTTTATGCTCAAGGGGGGGGAAGTGCCTCCGACTTTTGCCTTAGGACTTGCTAAGGTTATCGGCTTAGTGCTGCGTAATGTGTGACTTCGGCTCTATCTTCTGAAACGCTTTCCAGCAGATTCGAGGTGCTTCGAGCCAGAGTGGACGCAATCAATTCATGCCACATTGCCATGCCCACAAGCAGTTGATTTCGAGCTTCGATTTCTATACCGCTGGATTTGGGGAGCTCTTTCCACGCAGCCGGTAATGCAGCGGCAAGCTGGCCGAAGCACTCGTGATAGCTTGTGCCGCTGAGCGGGATTGACCGCAGTGCTGCGCAAAACCGGTCTGTCTGCCGGTACCCGACAAGTTCTTGTTCGAGCTCGCGGGCCAGGTTGCCTGGCGCCGAATTGCGCACTACGGCTGGGAGGCCAAACGAAATACCTTCACCAAGATGAGCTGCGATGCGCGAGACGACGTAGCTGGCCCAGATGTCGTCGTAGCGGCCCACATACGGGCTGAGAAAATAGGCAGGAACCACATCTCGTTTCAGGCTGAGGTTATGAGCTGGAAATGGACTCCAGGTCCCCGGGGCAAGACAAAGCTGATCCGGCCAACCGGGGGCAACGCCGGAAACCCGAAGCTCACCATCGAGACAAGTGACTGCGTCGAGATCAGCCCAACCCAGGCAGAATCCAGAATTGCCGGCTACTGCGATGGACTGCTCAGTCAGGACTGTTCGCATTCCAGGCTCTCGTTGCTGCGACGGATAGCCTCGCAGATAAAACGATTGGCCCTGAGCTTCGCAGAGCAGACTGGCTGTATTGAAATAGCCAGAAGAAGACTTGGCTACCATCATTTTGCTACTACGCCCGACATGGCTGTGCGAGCCGATAAAGTCGCCCTCAGACAGATGGTCTTGCGAATCGATATGAATCACAAGATCTGCGCCGTTTTCCCAGGCTCTGAGCATTCCGACGATCCGTCTTTGACGCGAATCAAAGCTCAGGTGCTTCCAGATCTTGGAACGGTGATTGGAGAGATACTCCTGTTGAGCATCAATGCTTAGATACTCCGCTGGGAAGTAGTTTTGGGATATTCGTCTGCAGAAGCCGGGGATTCCCAAATCGCTTTTTCGATCACCAACAACGATAAATTCAACATCCGTATGGCCATGATCGCGCGCATTTCTTGCATAGGCCTCCAATCCGATTGGAATCTTCAGAGATGTTGTGATCAGTGAAACTTTCATTACTTCGAATGCTCTCTGGGACAAGAGGTGGCAAAAAGATTGGGAGCCGAAAACACGGAAGTGTTTTTAGGCTCCCGAAATACCCGCAGGAATGTTTCGTTCAAATGGAAGATCGGTCAACTAAGGGCTTCCCTTTAGGGCAGAGCCTGAAAAATTGAAGCTTTCAAACTTTCTAGCGTTCTTTGGCCACAGTTTTAAGCTCTAGAATGCGAAATCCTTCGTGCTCGGAGGTCTGCTTCGGGATCCAATGTGTAGGCTGCTTGTCTGACAAAGCCTGCACAAGTTCAGAGAGAAATTTCGATTCCAGGAACCATCCCCACCGAGTCTCGACAATCAGGCTCACCTTGTTTCTAAGCAACGTTGCTTCAAATTGTTCTGGGCTGCCCAATACCTGCTTCTTGTCCAAATAAAGTGCCAGGCTGGCATTTTGGTGAAATCCTCGAATGGCCTTTCTGTTTGTAAAAAGATAAATGCTGGGGTCAACGTTGGACTGAATGATCGTCTCGGGCGAGGTGTTCGCCCGGATCCAGTCGATTTGGCGCATGAATTCACTCCAGTCATGGGTGGCAGTTTTGCCTGGATACCAAAGCCGGCTTTCTAATGCCTTAAGTGAATACGCATGAGAGGCCCCAGCGCAATGGGCAAAGAGCAGCCAACAGGACACAAGAAACCAAATTCGCGCCTGAGTTGGTACTCCACTCCACACCGCCCAGATCAGGAGGGGAAGTATAGGGATTAAAAATCGCAAAGGAGGCCAAACCCACAACACAATTACCAAACCTGAAAGCAGAAGAAATCCTCGAACCACCAGCGGCAAAGTGTTGCCAAAGAACGCGCGAACGAAAAAAGGAAGGGCAACAAAACCCAGGATTCCGCCCCACTTTAGATCAAAAAGCAATTGTGTGCTTACTGGTAGTGAAAACAAGTTCAAGGAAAAAATTTGAAGCTTTTCGTGCCAGGGGTAATTGAAGACAATGTTGTACGCACTGTAGTAATTCTCTTGCGAAAGGTAGGGGTCCGGGGCGCTTCGGTGCATCATCTGCCAGGCAATCCAGGGAAGGGCTAAAGCGCCAGCTACGATTGCGAAAAGAGCTGCCCTTTGCCACTTCTTTTGCCACAGCAGCGTCAAAATTCCAGCAAGTATCAGGCAGAACCCAATTGTTCTTGTGTGGTAAGCAGCAGCGGCAAAGATTGCAGATCCAACCACTGCGCCCACCGACTGTCGAGTGAAGAAAAAAATTGAGGCCGTCGCAAGCGCGGCAAATAGGGTTTCACTCAAGACAGCTGTGCTCAGGAAAACGACGTGAGGCGAGGCAGCGGCCAGAGACACAGCTGTTGCAGCCAAAACCGAGTTTCCCGATTGCTCCTTCAGCAGGCGGTAGCTCAGCGCAAACCACACGAGGGCGGCCAGCAACGGCACGAGCTTCAAATACAGTACGTTTGAAGGAAAGTCAGGGGCCAGCTTCCAGACGACGGCCAGGAGGGCGGGGAAGAGAACCGGATACTTGGTCTGTGCAATCGCCTCTGGAATACTCTCAATGCTGTACCCACGTCCTTCGGCAAGTGTTCTTCCCGTGATCAGGTAAATACTGTCGTCGTGATAAATTCCGGTTGCCGGGGTGTGGAGCGCAGTCCAATAGGATGGAGCCAGCAATGCGGCAGCCAAAAGCAACAGAATCAAAGGTCCATATTGCTTCAGTATTGCCTGGTAAGAGGACATAGATCTCTTAAGTCTAATGTGCCGGCTGCTCACCTTTATCGGACGAGATGGAGCATGATAGAGAAAGTGCCATTTGGGGTAGATCTAAAGCTCGACAGCAAGGCCCGAATTACTTTGGCAGTCGCCATAGTGATTGCAGCTGTGCTTCTTTATTTCTCTTTGCGCGGCATCGATATGGCAGAGCTCGGTGCAACGCTCAGCAATGCCAAGCCGGAACCGCTGGGAATTTCGCTTGTGCTATCCTCGCTCACTCTTTGGTTAAGGAGCCTGCGGTGGCGTGTTCTGCTCAACACCAGCGAAGCTTTGCCGCTCGGAACCGTCTTTTGGGCCAATGCCCTGGGCTATCTCGGCAACAACGTGCTGCCGGCGAGAATGGGCGAATTCATGAGAGTGGAAGCACTCAAGCGCCGCCACGAAATCTCGCGCAGTTATCTTCTGGCCAC
>JBIPMY010000490.1:0-4265 GCA_044376335.1 Bryobacter sp. | reverse complement strand
TGATATCCGGGGGCTCCGGGCCTGGGCCTGATGGCGTCGCCGAGGGAGTAGCCTTCGCAGAGGAGTTTGCCGATTTCGTAGGAGCGGTCACCAAGGGATTGTCCCGGGGCAAGTGAGGCGTTTATGTCGTGGGCGAGATTGTTTACGTTGCCGAGGACGCCAAAGGCGGTCATGATCGATTTCAGACCGCGATAGCGCTGGGTGGCAAAGGCAAGGGGAAGCATTCCGATATCTGAGGTGAGGTTGGCCTTGAGGCAATCGTCAATGCCTTCGAGGATTTTGGCAGTGATGAGCAGGGGAGGGTCTGCATCGTTAATATTGCCGGCACCGAAGCGTGAGCCGTTGCCATTGCCTTTGTCGGACGAGTTCGGCAAAGGCTCGTTTGACGTTGAGACTGAGCCATAGAGCTTGATGGGCGAGGGATTAGGGTCTGGGGAGTTAGAGTCTTTTTGCAGGTTGTCGTTGACTAGATCGGGGACGTAGCCTGGGCAGTTGAGGTAGTGATCCCGCTGATTGTGGAGGGTGGTTTTGCACTTGCCGTCGCGGAGAGAGGCAGTGAGGCGAGGGCCGAGATTTTGGGGGATGATGCGTTGGCCTGGCGGGGGTGGGGTGTCATCGTTGCGTTGGGTTGAGGTGCCAGCAGAGATTGGTTTGTTGGGGCCGGGCATGACGGTGCGGTCGCGGAGATCAATTTTCGAGCCGTTGAGAGGGGTGCCATCTTCTAAAGTCCAGCAATTGCAGCCGCCGGGCTTTTTGGGGCAATTCTTGATGAAAGTGGTGCATTGCTTTTGGGCGTTTTTGAGACCATCTTTGTCATTGACGTTGTAGTAAAAGGTGGCACAGCCACCGCTTGAGGAGAGTTCTTTACAGGGGTCGCGCCGAAGGGTGGCAGGGCTGGGTTTATCGCCTGAAGCGAAGACGTCCTGGGCTTGGAGGAGGACCGGGAAGAGAATTGAAAGTAGAAGTGTAAGTTGAATCATTGCGGTGTCTTCTTGCGTGAGAAGGGGTTGCGTGGGCGGTTTTGACTGGGAGCTTCGCCCTGACTGAGGCGTTGGACTTGAGTGACGAGTTTGTCGATTTCCTGGCGAACTTCTTCGTTTGGTTTGGAGCCGGAAGCTTTGTTGATGAAATTCAGAGCTGTATTGATATCCTTCTGGGCAATTGCGATCTTAGCCATTTCGAGGTAAGCCTCTGAGATAGGACCGATGGCGACACCGTTGTTGAAATCACGCTCGGGAGGAGCGGCGGCGCTTGAGGCGACGAAGTTGCCCTGGGATTGACCCCAAACCAAGGCGGCCTCAAACTGGGTGCGGGCAGAAGCGGGATTGCCTGCGGCGGACAATGCGCGACCGTAGGCAACCTGAGCGGCGGCAGCCATGGTGGCGGCGTTGGGGGCCCAACGGAAGCGGCCTTGCTTATCGCGACCGGGGCTCTCTTCGATTGTAGGATCAGGAAAAAGCGCGCGCCAGAGGAGCATGGAACGGTCACCCGGTTGAATGCGGCTGGCGTGAGCGGTGGCATCCCGAGCAATTTCTTCGGCAAGCGGGGAATCTTTGGCGTTACCGATAATGCGGAGGCGCAAGGCCAGGACAAGACCCAAGGAAGAAGGCGAGCGTGAGACGCCAGAAGAGGAGGGGGAATCGTCGAAAGAGAGCAATGCTTCTTCGACAGCGAGAGCGGTAAGCCAGTAGCGGGCAGCCTGGGGACGTTGATTCAGTTGCTCCAGCAGGATCGCACAGTAGGCGAAAGTACGGGCATCGGTGGGATCGAGGAGGGTGGCCTCGTCGAGGGCGGCGTTGGCGGTGGGCCAGTCGGTACGCAGGATGGCCCGCCAAGCCTTACGGAGTTTGGGTGCGGCGGTGGATTCGAGGAGATTCAAGGCTGCGGACTGTTCGTCATCTTCAAGATCGAGGTCTCGGGTGCGTTTGGCGAAGCGGACGAAGGCCTCATGAATCAGCAATGAGCGTGGGAACTTGGCGAGACCCTGGGTGAGGGTGGATCTGGCTTCGGCAAAGCGCTTGTTGACAGATTGCTGTTCGGCCAGGAGGATGAAGCCTTCAGGCGTGCCTGCGGAGGCGCGGATGGCTGCTTCCTGGGCGGCGCGGGCACCAGCGCGTAGCTCAGTGGCGGATTGATCGAGCGAGTCGGCGCGAGACCGATCGTAGTTCGAAGGATCGCGGTAGGTGGTTTCGGTTACACGGTAGTTGCCCTGGTCGTAAGTGCGTACGCCTTCGATGGTGGGTGTTCGCAGGTTGGAGGCAGCGTTGAGTGCATCGTTGTTGGCACTCCATAGATATTCGCTGCGCAGACGGAGGGCTTCTGGATCGTTCGGGGCAAGGCGCATGGCACGGTCGACGAAGGGTTTGCCTTCGGCAAAGCGGCCTAGACGATCGAGGATGATGGCTTTCAGCAGGAGGGAGCGAACGTGGTTCGCGTTGAGAGTGAGGGCCTGATCGATGAGGGTTTGAGCGCGGGCGAGCTCTCGCGGGGCATTGAAGCCAATGCGGAGAGCCTCAATGACGGGGCGGGGTTCCAGGGAGTAGCCACGCCTGTTGATATCGGCTTCGTTGATGAGGTAGCGGGCATAGTTGGCGCGGACATCGGCGGAGGAGGGTTGAGAGCGTAGAGAGGATTCAAATGAGGCACGGTCGCTTGAATAGCGTTCTTCATAGATGATGCGTTGGGAGGCCCAAGCCAGATGGAGGTTGCGGGCCCTGGCGATCAGATCTTTTAGCGGCAAGCCTTGACGGGCGGCTTCATTGAGAGCGGCGAGTAGACTGGAGACAGATCCGGAAGGGCGGATGGCGGCGAGATCTGCTTCGATTTTGGGGCGGAGTTTGGCGGTGCTGGCGGGGTCGATGCGGGCGGCAGATTCGAGATCGGCGCGGGTTCGTGTTGAGTCTCCCATACGAGCGGCAGACCAGGCGCGGCGCAATAATGCGGAGGCATTGGTGGGCTGATCGTTGAGCAAGAGTGTGGAGGCCCGGCGGGCGGACACATAACGACCTAGATTGAGGTTGAGAACGCCAAATTCGTTGAGCCAGGTTGGGTCGGTTAGATCCATGGTTTGCAGAAGGCGTGTCATGCGCTGGGGGTAATTGGTTTCCTGAGCCAGAGGAGTGGAAGATTGCCGGGCGAGGCGGGCAAGGTCTGGATCTTTGAAGCGGAGAGCGACGAAGCGACGAGCGGCTTCACGCCTGGTGCTTTGGATCAGAGCGGTGTTGGCGGAGGAGGGGTCGAGACGTGCGGTGATGGGTTCGCGGGGCATTTCGTAATAGACAAAGGTGGCGTAATCGCTTGGGTATTCTGGCGATTGGAAGCGGGGAGTGCCAGAAAGTTGAAGAGGCTGGCCACGGGGGCGGATGGAATAGGCGTGCCGTTCTGTCACGATGCCTGAGATCCGCTCACTGGCGTAGAGCCAGAGGTCAGCTTCATCGAGGCGCTTGAGCATGATGGCGCGCTCGAGGGGCTCGATGGAGTCTTCATAGCGTTCGGCAAGAACTAGCGAGACACCGAGCGTGAGTAAGGAACGGGCATCAGCGGTGGCACGCACGTTTGCCCGATCGAGTATTTGGGCGGCCTGGGCGTAGTTTCCTGCTTCGAGAGAGTTTAGGGCTTCAAGGAGGGGGCTGGACTGGGCTATCAACGGCGCGGCAGCTATCAGAAAGAGAGGAAGGTGGAGGAGCCGCATGGTTGATTTTTAGCACATCTGTCTAACTGTTGATGCATTTGGGGCATTGCGGATCCGCTCGTTGGATTCTGGCGTTGGACATGATAGGGATGAATTGGGACGATGCTGTGATGGTTGGTGATTCGTTTGAAGATCTTTTGAGCCGCTTGTCATAAGGGAGTTTGCTAGTTTTGCGGATTGGTTTCTGCTGTTGTGTATTCACCCGATTGCAATGAGTTGTGGGTAGGCTGGTAGGGTGAAATGTTCTCTTTTTTGCGGATTAGTTTTTGTTGGTGTGGGGTTTGGTCAATTGATGACCGATGTGCAGGTTTTGGGGAGCCATAACAGTTATCACTCAGGGCTGGGGAAGAGCGAGATGGCTTATCTTGCCAAGGTGAATCCGAAGCTTGCGGAGTCGCTGGATTATTCGCATCCTTCGCTTGAGGAGCAGCTTGCGCTTGGGGTGCGGAAGTTTGAGTTTGATGTGTTTAGCGATACGAAGGGTGGGTTGTTTGCGCGGCCGGCGATTGTGGGGCTGGCGGCTAAGGCGGGGCTGCCGGCGGATGAGGTTTACTCGAAGCTTGGGGTGATGGGG
>JBIPMY010000140.1:0-13696 GCA_044376335.1 Bryobacter sp. | reverse complement strand
TGCACGGAATCAAACGGCAGACCGTCTGGATGGGACGGGACAGTTTCTGGAAGTCGCGATTTTTCCCGCGCCGGGCGTCACCGGATTCTCTCGCGTGCAGGTGTGGACGAGTAAGCGTGAGGCGGGCAAGTACACGCGTGTTCGATTGCAGGAGAGGGAATTGCAGATTCCCGAGCCACTGCGAATCGCTCGTGAACACTATGATTTCCCTTTTGCCAATTTCAGTAGCCCGAATGCAGCATTGGCCGAAAACCGGGTTGCGGTGCTTTGCGGGGGTACTGAGTTTACAGTGCGTTTGCTGAACCCGGTGGCACTGACGGTGGGGCGGTCGATCGTGTTGCCGGCGCAGGCGCGGCAGATTGCGTTGCGCCCGGGAATCGGTGAAGTTTGGGTGACCCACGCCGGGCCATCCAATCAGATCTCGATTTCAGATCCGGTGAGTGAGCGAGTGGTGACGAGTATTCCGTTTCGGTTGAACCCTCAGGCAGTGCCGGTGGGCTTGTTCTTTTCGCCATCCGGCAGAACTGCTTATGCGGTGGTGCGCAATCCGGAAAGCGTGAATGACCGGGGCTTCGTTTTTGTGATCGATCCGGCGACGCGGGTGATCCGGAATCAGATTTCACTGGGCACGACAACGCCGCAGTCTGCGGTGTTGAGCCCGGATGGATCGACGATTTACGTTATGGGGACCAGCTTGAACGATCTGAATACAGCAGCGCCAAGCATGAGCCAGTTTGATACCTTGACTGGCACACATAGTGTTGTGGCGCTGGGGCTGCCGATTGCTGCGGAGCAGATTGTGATGAATCCGAGCGGGTCGAGAATTTTCTGGACCTTCCCCTCTACGTTTGGCCTCGATGAGTATGATGTGCAGGCTCGCCGGGTAGTGCGGCGGATCGCTTTGCCGCGACTGATACAACCGCAGAATCTGGAGTTCACGCCAACCGGAGACGTGATGTTTGTGCGGGATATTCTTGGTCAGCTTGCGACACATCTTGATCCGGAAACGGGCGAGATTCTGGACACGCAGCAGATTCCAGCCGGGCCTGGGGTTTCACTGCTTCGTTAGGCTTTGGCTTTGGTGTAGCGGGAGACGAGCCGATCCCATTCCACGATGACTTTGCCGCCATTGTCTTCGTGTGTTTGCCGCCATTCCTGAATCAGGTCGAGACAGGAGTGGTCGAGGTAGGTGAGGTTTTCAAAATGGATGTGTAGCTCGGATTTTGGTGCCACGCGGTCCAGGGTATCTGCCAGCACGGGAAGCCGCAAGAAAGTGGCCGAACCTTCCAGGTAAATGTCAGAGCGTCCGGAATGGTGAGTCACGAGTTTTACTCCAAGGCGTGAAGCCTTGTAGACCATCTTGAGAATGGTGAGGCCGATGCCGATGAGGACTCCGGTAAGGAGATCGAAGGCTACTACGCCAATCAGGGTTGAGAAGTAGATGGTGAGTGGGATCCATCCGAATTCGCGGAGCTTTCGGACATGCTCTACACTGACCAGCTTCCAACCGGTGAGGACGAGGACTGCTGCCAGGGCTGAAGTGGGGATTCGCTCGAGAATGTGCGGAATCAGGGCGACGGTGAGCAGCAACCATCCTCCATGCATGACGGTGGACCAGCGCGTTTGAGCGCCAGCCTGAACGTTGGCGCTGGAGCGGACGATGACGCCGGTCATTGGCAAGGCACCGAGGGCACCGCACAAGAGATTGCCGGCACCTTGAGCCATGAGTTCGCGATCGTAATTGGTTCGCAGCTCTCTGCGGCCTGAAGCGGCCGTCATCTTGTCGACTGCAGCTGCGCTCAACAGGGTTTCAGCACTGGCGATGAAGGCGAGGGCTGCCGCCTCGGCCCAATATTTCAGGTTGGTGAGCCCGCCCAGATTTTGAAAGCCTTGCAAGCTTAAGTTGCCGATCAAGTTGTCCGGGACGTTTACATGTTTGATTTCAAGGCTGTAGAAAAAGCTGGCGATTGCCGCCGCAAGCAAACCCATCAGCGGGCCTGGAAGGAATTTGAGGCCTTCTGGACGAAACTTGTTCCAACCGAGAATCACGGCCACGGTTAGGAGGCCGATGAGAGCCGCCATTTCGTGGGGACTTCCATCGAGAGGGAAGATGCCATTGAAGATGGCCTCAGGGATGGACATGATGTTCCTGATGCCTGTGCCTTTGGGTGAGTCGTCAACTACGACATGGAACTGCCCGGCCATGATCAAAACGCCAATGCCTGCGAGCATGCCGTAAACAACAGCCGGAGAGATGGCGCGGAACCATTGTCCTGCCTTGAGAAAACCCAAGCCAACCTGCAAGAGACCTGCCATCATCAGGATCAAGCCGAGGGCAGCCATGCCGTGCTCTTGATGGAGTTCAAAGACAAGTACGACGAGTCCGGCTGCAGGCCCGCTGACCTGCATTGGTGAACCTGAAATCATGCCTACCAGCAAGCCGCCCACGATGCCAGTGATCAAGCCGGTTTCAGGAGGCATGCCAGAGGCGACAGCAACGCCGAGGCATAGCGGGAGAGCTACCAGGAAAACGACAAAACTGGAAAGAAGGTCTTTCGAGAAATTGTTGCTCACTACTTGCGTCTCCTGCGTTTGGGGGTCGCGCTTGGGATGTGGTCTTCGCCCATAGGTACAAATTCGCCCTGATCGGCGTCGAAGGAAAAGAGATGCCCTTCGGCGATATCGAAGACCCACCCGTAGATATCAATACTGCCAGCGGCCAGGGCGGCAGCTACGCTTGGATGGGTGCGCAAGTGGTCGAGCTGGGCAAGGACGTTTTCTTCCACCATCGCGTGAGCCCTTTCCTCCGCGGTCAGCTTTTCATTACTGACGACAACACGGCGAGCGCTTTCGCAGTGATTGAGCCAGCTTCGGACGATGGGCATGTGAACGGTTTGTTCGGGATGCATGGCGGCGTCCATTGCACCGCAATGGGTGTGGCCGCAAATGATGATGGCCTTGACTCCCAGCACCATGACGGCATATTCGATAGTTGCCGAGACGCCACCCATCGCTTCTCCATACGGGGGGACGATGTTGCCCGCGTTACGGATCGTGAATAGATCACCGGGTTCGGAATCGGTAATCATATTGGGCACTACACGGGAGTCTGAACAGGTGATGAACAGGGCGCGCGGGTATTGGCGTGCAATCAGCTTGTCGAAGAACTCTTTGCGTTCTGGATAGATCTTCTGTTCAAAACGCATGACCCCTTTTGTTAATTCGTTCATGGAATGCTCTTTCCTGCTGCTTCTGGCAGCGTCCAAAAGGCCACACACACGTGTGGCTGCCTAGTAGTAAAAAATGTCTTCTAAATTTGTTTTGGGCTAGGCCAAGGATGGGGGCGGGCGGGGAAGTGCAGAATCTGCGGCCAGATCTGGTTTATGAGCAGCAAGCGTTTTTAGCTGCAACAAGAGATCCTGGCAAACCAACGGAAAACGTAGATTGACAGCAACTGCGGGTAGACCGCCAGCGAAGGCGGAAGATTTTGTTGCTGCTGCCTGGCTGGCTGAGTTGCTGTGTGTGGTACCGACTGAGACCCGGTGGCGGGATTGCCTGTGGGTGCGGCGGGGGCTGTAATCGACGCCGTCTTCGTCTGCTGCACAGACGAGAAAGGAAGCTGAAAGCACCACGACTGAAAGCGTGAAGACGAGGCCCCGGATCAGCCGGGAGGCTGAACTGAGGAAGCGGAAAGGATCAAAACCTCGAATCATGGGTCCTGTGGAGCAGCGTTGCTCCAATAAATTCTCTTAAGTCAAAGTCTGTAGCAAAAAGCGGGTGCTAAACTAGTCAGTTGCTAGGCTTTGGGCTCCGTGCAATGATCGGCCGCAAACCCCGCCAGGTCCGGAAGGAAGCAACGGTAGTGGTTTAGCTCGTGTGCCGCGGATCACCCGGAGTCTAGCATAACTATAAGTTAATACAACCCCACACAATGTCCTATCAGGTTATCGCACGCAAGTATCGTCCCAGCGATTTTGATGAGCTGATTGGTCAGGAGCATGTCAAGCACACGCTCGACAACGCAATCACCCAAAAACGAATCGCTCACGGCTATATATTTGCCGGCCAGCGCGGTACGGGCAAAACGACAGTCGCGCGCATCATGGCCCGCTGTCTGAACTGTGTCGATGGCCCAACGGCGAATCCCTGTGGCAAGTGTTCTTCCTGTATCGAAGTGGTGCAGGGAAATGCGATCGATGTGATCGAAATTGACGCCGCTTCCAATCGCGGCATCAACGAAATGCGCGAATTGCGTGAGAATGTTCGCTTTCGTCCGTCGAGAGACCGGTATAAGGTTTTCATTATCGACGAAGCGCACCAGATCACCACTGAGGCCTTCAATGCTCTCCTCAAAACGCTGGAAGAGCCACCGGAATGGGCTGTCTTTATTCTGTGCACGACTGAAACGCACAAGATCCCTGTAACGATTGCTTCGCGCTGCCAGCAGTTTAGTTTCCGTTCGGTTGAGTTTGCCGAAGTGATGGAGCGGATGCGGTACATCTGCAAGCAGGAAGGCATTGACGCCGATGACGATGCGCTTGCGGTGTTGGCGCAGACGGGCGAGGGGAGTGTTCGTGATTCCCTTTCGGCTCTGGACCAGGCGATTGCCTGTTGCGGGACTACGCTCAAGGCGACAGAAGTTCGGCAGTTGCTGGGGATTTTTGGAATTGATTCCCTTGGGGACGTCTCGCAGGCGCTGGTAAAGCAGGACTCGGCGCGAATGCTTGAGATTGTGATGGAGCTGGAACGCTCTGGCCAGAGCTTGCAGCATTTCTGCCGTGAGCTGGCGCGTTACTTCCGTAATTTGCTGGTGGCGAAGGTGACGGGGGCGGGTACTCGTTTGATTGCAGCTTCGCCTTCTGAAATCAAGCGCATGGTGGAGACAGCCGAGAATTTCTCAGAGCTTGACCTGACCCGGTATCTACAGTTGACGCTGGACCTGTTTCGAGACTTGCAGCATTCCTTGCAGCCCCGCTTGCACATGGAGTTGGGCTTGATCCGGATGGTGCAGACCGGTAAGCTGACTGCGATCGAAGAAGTGCTGGCGAGTTTGCCTCAGTCTAGGCCGGTGGCCTTGAGTGCGGCGGCGAGTGCGCCTCGTGAGCGGGCCAATCTGCGGGTTAGCGTAGAGCCCAAGGCCGAACCCAAAGTAGAGCCCAAAGTAGAAGCAAAGGTGGAGGCCAAAGCTGAGCCTGCGCCTGCAATTGCTGAGGATTCTCCGCTTAAGGAACGTTTGCTGGCTTACCTCAATGAGCAGAAGAAGAAATTCTCTGCCGATGCTGTACAGAATGCACGGGTGATGGAAGTGGCTGGCGGGGTAAAGTTTCTGGCACCTCGCGAGTTTGTGAGGCCCTTGCAATCGCGTGATATCGCGGCTGCATTGACCGCTGTACTTGGCCGTATGGCGCGGATTGAAGTAGTACAGGACGATTCGATTGTTGAGGCCAAGGCGCCTGCGCCGAAGCCGAGCCAGGACGATGAGGCTACCCGCGAGCGGGCGCTTGAGAATCCTCAGGTACAGCGTTATCGCGAGATCTTCAAGGATGCCGTCGTGCGCGGCGTGAGAGACTTGTCAAATCAGGAATAGTTAGGCACCAATCATGAAACTACCAGGCAACATGCAAAACATGATGAAGCAGGCGCAAGTAATGCAGGAGCGCTTGCAGCAGGAGATCGCAGCGATCCGCGTGGAAGCGGGCGCCGGCGGCGGCACCATCAACGTGAAAATGGATGGCCAGAAGCGCGTGCTTGAAGTCAAGATCGACCCCGAAGTTGCGGGCGACGTTGAAATGCTTCAGGATCTGGTGATGGCGGCCTTTAATGAGGCGGCCAAGAAGGTTGACGACGAGACGTCCAAGAAGACAGGGGCCATGCTGGGAGGCATGGGCCTGCCACCTGGCATGTTCTAATGCCTGATTTCGCCGAACCCCTCGAAAGACTGATCGCCGAATTCAAACGGCTCCCCGGGATTGGGCAGAAATCGGCCCAGCGGCTGGCCTTTCATGTGATGCGGTCTCCGCGTGAGAATGCGTTGCGCCTGAGCCAGGCTTTGATTGACGTTAAAGACAATCTGACGCTGTGTTCGGTGTGCAACAACATCAGCAGTTCAGAACTCTGTGTTTTTTGCTCTGATCCGCATCGCAACCGTAAGTTCATTTGTGTGGTGGAAGACCCGCACAATGTGATTCCGATTGAGACCACGCGTTCCTTTGATGGTTTGTATCACGTGTTGCATGGGGCGATTTCGCCATTGCGGGGGATTGGCCCGGAGCAGCTGAAGATCAAAGGTTTGCTCGAGCGGCTGGCAGATCCGGGGATCGAAGAGATCATTCTGGCAACCAACCCGACCGTGGAAGGCGAAGCTACGGCCGCTTATCTGGGCAGGCTTCTTAAGCCGTTGGGTCTGAAGGTAACTCGGATTGCGATGGGGATTCCGGTTGGGTCTGATCTCGATTTTGCCGATGAAGTGACGATGCTCAAGAGCCTTGAGAACCGTCGCGAAGTTTAGGCAAGAACCAGAAGCGGATTGGCTTCGCGTACGCCACGGTTGCCGATTGCGCCGAGTTCTACTTCGATCCATTGGCTGGCTGGCCGTGGTTCATTGAGCTGCACCCTTACATAATTTGTTGTGAGTGCGGTGCCCTGATCGTTGAGGGTGACGGCTGAGAATCGCTGGCCGAGCAGGCTGAGATGGAATTGGCGTGTCTTGGCAAGGCTGAGCTCCTGCAGGATGCGATTACGCTCACGACGCAGCTCCATCGGAACCGGGGCAGCCATGGTTGCGGCTTTGGTGCCTGGGCGTTCTGAGTAGGTGAAGACATGCAAATAGGTGAGTGGCATGGCCTCGATGAAGGCGCGGCTTTCTTCAAATTCCTGATCGGTCTCGCCCGGGAAGCCCACCATGACATCGGCGCCTATGGCTGCAGTTGGCATCAGTTGTCGAGCCAGACGAAGACGGTCTTCATAGTGACGTGGGCGGTACTTGCGGTGCATGCGTCGCAGGACACTATCGCTGCCGCTTTGCAGCGGCGCGTGGACGTGTTTTGCGATGCGGGGAGTGGAGGACATCAGTTCCAGCAGCTTGGTCGTGAAATCCATCGGCTCTACGCTCGAGAGGCGGATGCTGCGGATCGATGTTTCTTCGAGCATCCTGCGAACGAGATCGGGTAGTTGACGGCCAGCACCCCATTCACGCCCCCAGCGGCCGAGATTGATGCCGGTGAGTACGATTTCGGGGTAGCCGCTTCTAGCGAGCCTTTCGGTTTCTGCCAGCACCCATTCCGGCTGTGCCGAGCGAGACTTGCCACGGACGCTCGGAATGATGCAGAACGAGCAACGGTTGTTGCAGCCGTCCTGGATCTTGAGGTTGGGGCGAGCGCGGTCTCCAGCCGGGCCTTCTACGGGGGCAGTGAAGAACTCATTCTGATCGAAGATGTTTCCGACGTGCACTTCGGCGTGATACGGCGTAGGGTTTTCGGTAACAATGTCGCCGATGCTGCCCTTGTGGGAATTGCCTACCACCCAGTTGACGCCTTCAAGGCCAGCAATTTCGTCTGCCGAGCGCTGGGCATAACAACCGGTAACCAATATGCGGGCGTTGGGGTTTTCCCGTTTGGTGCGCCGGATGAGGTATCGCAAGTCCTGGTCGGCAGAGGCTGTGACCGTGCAGGTGTTGAAGACGATCAGATCTGGAGTTGCGCTGGGAGTGAGGCCTTTTTCCGCAAGGCTGGCCTCAAGAGCCGCACCATCGGCTTGTGAGGCGCGGCATCCGAAATTCTGAACATGAAAGGTTTTCACCCTACCTCTAGATTAACAATGGGCCTACTCATGGGAGAGGGAATTCAGGTCGATACCTCTCTTGATGTCGGCACGTGTTCTTTCGCAAAATGAAATCGATAATATGTTCCAGCAGACGAGCGCAAATGCTCGTCGGACGGAATTAGCCCGAAGGGCGCAGCCCTACAATTTCA
Source organism: Bryobacter sp. (assembly GCA_044376335.1). GTDB lineage: Bacteria > Acidobacteriota > Terriglobia > Bryobacterales > Bryobacteraceae > Bryobacter. The sequence goes on along the minus strand of JBIPMY010000140.1, from coordinate 5,726 downwards.
GGCGCCCTGACCGGATCGCCAAAGACCAGCTTCGGTCTATCTATGTCCTGCACGAAGCGTTTTCGCGTTCTCTCGCCAGTAGCTTATCGGCATATCTGCGTGCTTACGTAGTGGTGAATCTGGTGAGTGTGGAACAGCTTTCGTTTACCGAGTTTCAGCAGGTGCTGCCTTCGCCTACGGTGGTAGCCACCGTAGATGCCCAGCCTTTTGACAGCAATTGTCTACTAGAACTGAACCCGACGATGATCTTTCCGATGCTCGAAATGCTGCTGGGGGGCTCTGTAAACACGCTGACGAAGATGGAGCGGGAAGTTACCGAGATTGAACAATCGATTCTGGAGAGCATCTTCAAGCTGATGTTGCGCGATTTGAAGGAAGCCTGGAAGGGGATTGCGGCGATTGACTTTCAGATTGCCGGCTATGAAACCGAGCCTCAGTTGATGCAGATTCTTGCCCCGAACGAAGCGATCGTGGCTGTATCGATCGAAATTCGCATTGGCGAAGTGAGTGGCATGATGAACATCGGGATTCCCTCAATCATCATCAAAATGTTGAGCCACAAGTTTGCCGACCAGTGGACGATTCGAAAGACCGAGAGTACGGATGAAGATACACGGCGAATTTACAGCCGGGTGCGAAATTCAAAGGTAGAACTCGATAGCAGGCTACGCGGGCCGAACATGCTTTTGAGCGATATGTTGAAGCTCAAGGTGGGCGATGTGTTGACCTTTGACTATCCGGCAACCAAGCCGCTGTCGGTGGAGCTCAATGGCAAGCTGAAGCACCGCTGTCACATTGTGGTGTCTAACAAGAAACGGTCGGTCAAGATTCTTGAGCCGGTGGATCCTGCCGCGTAATCAGGCGTGCGCCACGGTTGAAGCTGAAATAGTCGAAGCCCCAGCGGATGGCGACGATGATGCGCGATTGGAAATTGACCAGATAGAGGACGTGAATCACGGCCCAGAGGATCCAGGCAACGTAGCCAGTGAATTCCAGTTTCCCGATCTGCGCTACTGCGCGGTTACGGCCAATTACGGCCATGTTGCCCTTATCCCAATATTTGAAGGCTGGTTTGGTTTGCCCTGCGATTCGCTTCTGAATCAGGTCTCCGACGTAGTCACCCATCTGCATCGCCGTTTGGCAAACCCCAGGGAGTGGTTGTTCGAGCCCATGCTGGAAGTGCGCCATGTCGCCGATCACGAAGATCTCCGGGTGTCCGGGCAGCGTACAATCTGGCTCAACCCGGATCTTGCCACCTTTTTCGAGTGCTTGCCCGCTGGCTTCGGCGAGGGCCTTTCCTAAGGGGGAACCTGTCACACCGGCAGCCCAGATCACTGTACGAGCGGGCATAAACTCCTGACGGCCATCGATGGTGACGGTGGCTCCTTCCGGGCTGACGTCGACTACCCTGACTCCCGCGCGGCAAAGAACGTTCAGGCGAATCAGTTGTAGCTCTGCTGATTTCGAAATGCTCTCGGAGAAGGTAGACAGGATGCGCGGGCCTGAATTGAGGATCATGATGCGGGCGTCCTCAGGGTCGAAGCTGCGGAAGTCTTCTCTGAGTGCGTCGTTTGCGATTTCACTCAATGCTCCGGCCAGTTCCACTCCGGTGGGCCCGCCGCCGACGATCAGAAAGGTAAGCAGAGCCCTGCGTTTGTCCGGGTCGGTTTCTTTTTCGGCCTCTTCGAAGGCTTCAAAGATTCGTGCCCTGAGGCTGGTGGCGTCCTCAATGTTTTTGAGCGAGGGGGCAATTGTGGACCAACGTTCGTTCCCGAAATACGTGCTCTTTGCGCCAGCAGCAACAATCAGCGAATCGTAGGGGATGTCTCCCATCTTCGTGTGTACGAGACGTTCCTGGATGTTGAAGCCGGTGACTTCAGTCATTAAGACGCGCAGGTTTTTCTGCCACTCAAAAATGGCTCTTAGCGGCGCTGCAATTTCGCCGGGCGAGAGCCCGCCAGTTGCGACCTGATAGAGCAGTGGCTGGAAGAGATGGTAGTTTCTTCGGTCAAGAAGGGTAACTTCAAGATCTTTGTTTTGCAGGGCCTTGCCGGCGTGCAAGCCGCCGAAGCCACCGCCGACAATTACCACTCGATGTTTAGCCATTGATGTTTATATCGTCCAAAGTAGTAGAATCGACCGGGTGCTCCACGCAGCCGTTCTTATCCAGTTGGATGCTACCAAAGTCTTTAAGGGTGCTGGATGGAATCCTTTTGCCAGTTTGCCATGCAGTGGGACCTGAATCAGCATGGTAGAAGCCCACACAATCATGGTGAGCCCGCTTGCTACCCATAGCGCGGGAGGTGCAGGCGCAACCAGGAGGATTGCAATCGAGGCAATCAGTTCAACAAGCATCGCTGGAGCAACGACGCTTGTGGTGAGCCTTTGGTGCCGCTGCTCATAGTCGAGGAAGACTTCTCTTCCAACGTTGGCAAAAAGAGGGTAGTGGACGATCTGAACAAACCAGATCAGACCTGTCATGTAGAGAGAGCAGGCAAGATTGATTTTCAGCAGTAGTTCAGCCGGCATTGGCGGCTATTGCCTCTGCTGCGTGCCTGCCGTTCACCAGAGCTGCCTGTATGCTGGGCATGAAGCGGTGGTCGCCACAAACGTAGACGCCGCTATCCAGTCTGGAGGGTTTCTCGGCAACCGTTTCAGGACGATGGGCGGGATGGGCGTTGAGAATCCTGTAAATGCGGAGCAGCTTCCAGGTATCGAGATTCTGATCGAGCCACTGGCCTAGTTGCTTGCGGACGGCAGCTTCAATTTCCTGGTTGGATTGGGCGGGGTCCCCGAGCACAACAACACTGGCCAGATGATGTCCGGCAGGCGCGTAGTTGGGGCAGACCAGACTCGGAATACAGGCGTTCTGAATCGGCCATTCCATGTCTCCGTTGAGCATGATGATGGGATCCGCAATTGGGGCATGCCCTCGTATGGAAAAGTACAGTGTCATGGCCATGCGGCTTTCCACCGGGGCCATTTCAGGCAGTAAGCTGGCAGCCGAGGGGCCGTCTGTGGCAACTACAACGGCTGAAGCTTTGAGATCTTCATTGCCCGCGATGCGTACTGTAGTCTTTGTTATCGACTCGACTCTTGTGTTGTAGCGGATGGAGTTTGCGGGTAATCGGGCGGCCAGTTGTGCCGGAATCGCTCCCATACCCTGAGACGGCAAAACGGTATCTCCTGAGGCCATCATTCGAAAGACGTATTCGAGCATGCGTGAGCTGACATTGAGATCGGCATCGAGCATAATCCCACCGAAGAAGGGCCGGAAGAAACGGTCGATCATGTTTTGGGAGAAGCCGTATTCCTGGAGCGCCTGATGGCTGGGTTTTTCTACTTTGTTGAGAAGGTCATCTGCCTTGCCCGCCATCGCCACGGCCCGCAAGCGTGCCACCAGCAGTTTGTCCTTCATGTTGCCGACGGGGTTTAGGATTCCCGCCAGTGCTGCAAAGGGTTCGCGCCAGGGGTCCATCACGCGGTGGAAATTGCCGTTGAGGCGAACCATCGCTCCAGGCGAAAAGCTGCCGAATTGGAGCGCACCGTAGTCGAGCAGTCGTTCCCCTTCCGGGTAGGCCGTAAGATAAACCTGAAAGCCACGGTCGAGTTGGAAGCCATCGACTATGTCTGTCCTTACCCTGCCACCCGGGGCGTCTGAGGCTTCGAGCAACAGAAAAGGGATCTTGTTTTTCTGGAGTTCGAGAGCGCAGGCAAGACCTGCCAGACCTGCTCCAACGATGACTACGGGTTCGGGGTTCATCCGCTTAGCGCGAGGCCGGGGTATCGTTCATTTCGCTTACCAGGGCGACATAGTCAGGCCTGTCGGCAGCACTCTGGTGACGGTAAGACTTCAGGATTTCGCCGTGGAATACAAGAAAGACGCCGGGCATTTGAGTCACGTCGCCGTCTGCGCCACCCACTCCATGCTTGCCCAGGAAGCCTGCCTTGAAGCCACGGAGCCAGACTTTGGGGCCAAGCAACTGCGCGAGAGCACCCTTTTCTAGACCAAAGGCGCGATAGAGGGACAACTTCGGGTCCCATACGCGAGGCACATCTGCCAGCTTGTACTTTTGCAGTACGCTCTCGGCTGTCTCTTCGCGGCCCATGTGAACCAAAACGATTTGCGTTCCTGAGGCTTCAATATCTGCCCGGTTCGCATGAAGATCGGCCAGCGCCTCACGACAAAACGTGCAGCCTACATGGCGAAGAAAAACAAGAAGTACCGGACGCAACTTGGAATGTTCGAGAATGCTCAGACCAAATTGTGACTTCGCTCTCATCGCCCAACCCTGGATATCTGGCGAGAACACACGCTGCTTATCTTCTGTCTCTTTGGCCGCATGAATCAGGATCAAGGCAAAGGGGAGCCACCAGATCAGATCGTTAGTGAGGTTGATCCAGGCAAAGGACATGGGGAAGCGACCCTCCCACAGAGCTTTCACCATTCCGATTGGCCCAAGAATCTTGCCCAAAAGCCCGACAAGGACAATGGGCCAGTGGCGAACGGGGTCGCTGGAGGCGATCCAATATCCCACTCCGTAAACCCCTACGATCATCCCAATACACTGCCATAGCTCCGGGTAGTTGGGACGAGCCAAACCGGCAAGGTCGAAGAAAAGGTTCGGGGCGAAAATCACGATAGCTCCCCAAACGATGTTGTAGAAGCCGGCAGCGGCCAAAGCGAGTTTCATCCAGGACGGAAAAGTCTGAGTTGGCATGGTTTTGTCTTGATCTTATTCCTTGACTGAAGAGATGCCGCAAGGTGCGCTGAGATCTTGTATTTTCAGTCAAAGGCATTTGGTGTGCATCACATTAACAAAGCTAATGAATCTTCAGTATTCGAGCGAAGGAATCCACGCCGTTGAGATTGATTTGTGGCTGGACCCTCAGGTTTCAAAACCAGCAGCCTGGATCTCTCACGCTCACAGCGACCACGCCCGGTACTATTCACAAACCGTGATCGGAACTAGTATCTCCCTTGAAATCTATAGGATGCGTTGGCCGGGTACTGATGCTGTGAAGCAATCGCTAGAGCCTCTCGACTATGGCCAATCCCGGGACTGGAACGGAGCACGAATCACCTGCTACCCCGCTGGGCACATCCTCGGTGCGGCCCAATTACTAATCGAGTACAAAAACGAACGGATTGTTTACACCGGTGACATTAAGCTGAGTTCACCTATGTGTGGCCAGCAGACGCAAATCATCGAGTGCGACCACCTGATTCTAGAGTCCACTTTCGGATTACCGATTTTTCATTTTTTATCTCGCGAGCAGGCAAAAGCGGAAATTGCTGACTTTGCGCGGGAATGCCTTGCCGACGGCGCAACTCCGGTTTTTATGGGCTATCCGTTGGGGCGTGGCCAGGAGATCGTACATTGTCTGACGCAGGCGGGGATTCCAACAGCCGTGCATGGAGCGATCGCGAAGTACATTCCGGTGTACGAGGCGAACGGGTTTCGCTTTCCAGGATGGGGAGCTTATGACGCTCGTGAAATTGAGGGGAAGGCGCTGGTTGTGGTACCGGGCATGCGCAGGCAGTTGGAATCTGCGGGCAAGAATATCCGAGTGGCATATGTTTCTGGTTGGGCCCAATTGGACAATGCGCGGTTGCGATCTGGTGCCGAGAAGTTGATTCCCTATAGTGACCACGGCGGCTTTGATGAATTGCTTGAAATGGTGCAGCGATCCGGCGCGAAGAAAATCGATGTGATCCACGGCTA
>JBIPMY010000489.1:0-4272 GCA_044376335.1 Bryobacter sp. | reverse complement strand
CCGAGGCATATTCCCGGCATTCTTCCCCGTATAAAACTCATCGAGCCGCGCATCAATCAGCGCCATCGAAGCATCCTTCAAGTGCCCACTCAACCAAGCCGCATCCACCACCAGCTCCGGCCGCGCCTTCACCGTCAAACCAGAAGCCGCAACCACCTGCGGCACCTCCTGCGTCACCGGCAAGCCAGCCGCCCTCCACCCCGCCAACCCGCCATTCAAAATCGAAGCCTTCAGCGACAGATAATCAAACGTAAACCAGATCCGCGTAGCAGACTGCATCGACGCGTTGCCCGTATAAATCACCACCCGCGAATCATTCCCAACCCCCATCTTCATCAACTTCTCGCGAAGCACCTCAACCGGAGGCAACTGCAATCGCAAGTTATTCTCACCCGGCACAGACAAATCGGCCAGCGTCACAAGCTGCGCCCCGGCCACATGCCCGGCCGCATAATCCGCAGCCGCCCCCACATGCAAAATCACCAAACGAGGATTCTTCAGTTCTGCCTGCAATTCGGCAGGAGAAACCAACATGTCCGCCGCCTGACTGGAAAGTGTAAGGGCGAGCATCGCCACTATCGTACGCATCTCTCCATTTGAACCTATTTCTGCACGCGCAGCCGCGCAATCTTCGACGTCCGCACTCCTCCCACACTCGCCTGCAGCGAATAGTCTCCATTCTGCAATTGCGGAACCACAAAGTTAAACTGATACAGTCCCGGGCTCACCAGCCCAGCAAACGCGAGACTCACCTCCGTCGTATCCACCCAGATCCTCGCCGTATTGGCCAGCGGCACAGCCCCGGTAACGGCAACATCCGCAGCCACCTCCGGCGCAGTCGGCCCAAACCCCGTCCCATAAACAACAACGTTCTCACCAGGAGCAATCGGCGCACTCGTATCCGCCACACTCCCATCCGCGCGAATCGCCGCCACATACTCATCGGCCAGCGTAAAGAAGGCCGGCTGAAAAGTCGCCAGCGGAATACTCACACTATCCGAGGTCCCAGCCGCATTCGTCACCGTAACACTGGCAGACGTAGCATTCCCAACCGTCGGCGCCAGCACATTCACCTGCTTCGGACTCACGTAATAAACACTAGCCGCCTTCCCATCAATCCTCACCGAAACTCCGTCAATTGCCTGCGGCAACTTACCCGCCACAATATCCCCGCTGCCCCAGGTCCGAGTCGTCGTTGCCAGATTCTCACCATAGATACTGATCCACGATCCAGAAGCCACCCCCGGTATGTTACTAGCCGCACTGGCAACCCCCGTATAGGAGTTATTCCCAGACATATAAACAATCGTCGGCCGCGCCACCGCAGCCGTATCGCTCGGCGTATAGCCCATCACGATGTCAAACTTCACAGCCAATTCCCCAATCGCCGAACTCGCAATCGGACTCCACACCGGCGTAATCGCCGCCCTCTGCGCCGCATCCCGCACTCCATTCAAGAGCCCGTCAGTTGCATTCAGCGGTTCCCCATCGACAAACAATTGCGACGTAAACCGCGCCTGCCCCGGAATCGTAATCGCATAATGAATATGCCGCGTCCGCCCCGGATACAAGCCCGGCTTCACCGTGCGAAACAGATACTTCCCGTCCGATCCCGTAAGAAACTTTCCATACCCCTGGAAGTTCAAGTCGCGGTTCGCAATCGGGCTGGCCGAGTGTATATAAGCCCCATTATTATCGGCCTGCCAGATCTCCACCAATGCTCCTCTCACCGGCGATCCGCTCTGCGACAGCACCCGCCCCGTGATCCACGCAACCGATCCAATTGCGGGCGTAATCGCGTTGTTGATCAACAATAAGTCGTTATCAAGATCCAGCGGCATCCGGTCTGGATAGTACGGCCCCAGCGTCAAAGAAGGTGTCAGCGTCAGCGCCTGCGCAAAGGCCCCCTTGGAATGCCAAAACAGGCCGCCCATGGTAAGTGCCTGCAAAAAGTGGCGTCGGTCAGAAGTGGTTAGGGATTTATTTCTCATCATTACTATGAAACGCCTTCCACACCAAAAAAGCTTCAATTCCACCCCACGCTTCACATTGTTTAACAAACGCTGGGTGCGCCACTTCACCCAACCAGCGTCAATTCACCCAACCTAAACGCTAAACACCGCACACGGCGCACGCCGGATCAGCGTCTGCGCATGACTCCGAAACCTCCCCATCGCACTCCGCTCCTCCCCCCGTCCGATCACCAATAAATCAGCCCCAACCGCATGACGCAAAATCGCCTCCTCCACCTCCCCACCCACCACCTCGCAACGCCCACGCTCCCGCACCAAATGCCGCAACTCCACCAGCGCTCCATCCCCATGCCCCACATGCGCAACCAAAAGCTCTGCCCCAAACCCCACTGCCAGCCTCTCCGCCCAATCCAACACCTCCTCCGACGCAGGCGACAAATCCACGCAACACAAAACCTTCCTCACCTCATCCGCCGCACTCCCGCTCTGATTCTCCGTCCACACCGGGCAACTCGCCTTATGCAAAACCTTCTCTGTGATAGATCCAAGCAGAAACGCCTCCAGCGCACTCCGTCCCCGCGAAGGCATCGCGATAAAGTCAACCGCCTCCTCCTCCACCACCTTCAGAATCTCCGTCGCCGCATGGCCCTTCCTTACCAGCTTTTCGCACTCCACCCCTTCCGCAAAGCCAGCCAGAAACAGTTCCAACTCCTGCTCCGCACCTGCATCCTCTCGCGACGATTCCAGCGCATGCACTGCCACCACCCCGGCCCCCAGCCGCCGCGCCATCCCAAACACCTCCAACGCAACCTGAGCACAATGCTCCGAAAAATCCACCGGAAACAGAATCTTCTGAATACTCTTCATGCCTCTCCCACCTGCATCTCAACTGCCAATCAAGTGGCACCCAAATTGCATTACCGTCCATAGGAGATCATCATGTTACCAGTCCGTCAGATCCTCTTCCCGGTAGACTTTTCACCACCCTGTCGCGATATCGTCCCTTCAGTCATCGAGCTCGCGCATTTCTACAACTGCCCCATCACCCTGCTGCATGCCTACGAGATGCCGATCGCCTTTTACGGAGATTTGGGGCCCCTCGACGTACTGGTTCCGGCCGACATCCAAACTGCCCACGAAGCAAAGCTGCGCAACTTCGCCGCCGATTATCTGCCCGGGGAAGCCCATCAGCAGATCGTGCGGCAAGGCAAGCCAGCCGACGTAATCCACGACTTTGTCAAACACAACGGCACCGATCTTCTGGTCATGCCCACCAGCGGCCACGGCCCCCTGCGCCGCCTGCTCCTCGGCTCGGTTACCGCCAAGATCCTGCACGATGTCTCATGCCCCGTCTGGACCGCCGCTCACGTCGGCACTGGTTCACACTGGCCCGTGAAAAACATCCTCTGCGCCGTCAGTCTCGATGAAGAATCTGCCCCGCTAGCCAAAGCCGCCGCTGCCATCGCCAAATCCTTCGGCGCTCGCCTCACGCTCTTCCACGCCGCCGGCTACCCGCATCCCGCCATCGACGTAGACTACGAGCATTACCGCAAGCAACTCCTCGACGAAGCCACCCAGAAGCTCCAGGCCATCCGCTGGGACAATCAGATCGAAGCCTCCGTCGTCCTCGTAGAAGGCAGCGCCGTCATGGCCATCGAGAAGCAGGCCAAAGAACTCAAGGCCGATCTCGTCATCGTCGGCCGCGGCCACGCCCAGGGCGCCGTCTCACGCCTCTGGTCAGACCTCTACGACGTCATCCGCGAATCGCCCTGTCCCGTCCTCAGCATCTAGGCCGGAAGCTGCGCAATCGCCGCCTCTCTACTGGCATCGGGCGCAAGCACGTCGTAAATCTTGCTTACCTTCAAAATCGTCACCACTCGCTCTGTCGGGTTGGCCAGCCGCATCTGCCCTGCCGCCAGGCCAACCTTCCCACGGCAATTGATCAGCACCCCAATCGCAGAGCTATCCAGATAAGCCACATCCGTCATATCCAATACGATCTTCTTGCGCCCTTCCTGCAACAATTCGTCAATCGTCCACTCCAGCTTCATCAGTTGGTTACCCATCGTGAGGGTCCCCGATAGAGCAAGAATCACGGCTCCGCTTTCATGGTCAATTCGTTGTTGTTCAAATGGCATTTCAGCTCCTTCAGATACCCCACGCTCGGGGCTTCGTCCACTCTAACAAAGCGTTACCTTCTCGCATCCTCCGCCAAAAAAATAAAACACGGTAAAATCCAATCCAGCCAATGCGAAAAGGGTACACCAGAAAACCGGCCTCCGATTCCCCCGCCACCCCC